>NZ_JAVJQN010000152.1:0-127394 GCF_040218245.1 Coleofasciculus sp. E1-EBD-02
TCCGTTTGAATGCAATATGGTTGTGCAGTCTTTCTACTTGGCGTCTGGCTTTTTCATAGTTTTTAGAACGCTTTTGTTTCTTGGATAACCTGCGTTGTAGCACTTTTAGCCTACGGTGCATATCCTTGAAGAATTTACGTCCTGGTTCTACGAAACCATCACTGGTTGCTAAATAACTATTCAATCCAACATCTACCCCAATAAAGTGACCATGCGGCACAGGTTCAGGAATGAAAATATCAGATTGAATGCTAACTACAGCAAACCAACCTACAGCTTTTTTAAGTATCCTGACTTGTTTGACAATAAACCCATCAGGAATCGGTCGATGGAGATTGACTTGTACTTTTCCTAGCTTGGGTAATTTGATTTGCCATCCCGTTATTGGATTTACCTTGAATTGAGGAAAAAGTATCGACTTCATTTGCCCATACTTTTTAAACCCATCTTCCCCATCTTCCAGACGTTCCACCGGAACGTCTCTACAACCTCATCTTCCCCATCTCCCCCATCTCCCTCATCTTCCCCATCTCCCCCACCTTCCCCATCTTCCCCACCTTCCCTCTGGAAAAAGTGCAGTTACTCTTGAGATGGGATATATAAGAGAAGAAGAGACATCGGATAAATGATCGACCCAAAGCAGTAGCTTAGTATGGGACTAACTGGGACTGTATTCCTGGCATAGCCCTGCTAATTACGACTTTTGGGATGCACCAACCGCCTAACCTAGCCATCATGCACCGCATACGCCAACACCCATGAACATCACTCCCACTCAAAACCATGTCCTTGAGCGACGTGAAGAATCGGTCAGGGCGGGTTTTGTACAAACGTTACCATCAATAGCGACAAGAAAGTCCCTAAACCCGCCCCTACGCACTCACGCACCCGGTTCTCTTGAAGGAAGGAAAAGGTTCAAACTCTCTGATTACGGATCAATGACTTGATACCCTGCATAAACGACTTAGATTAGACTATTCAGCTAGGCTGCTATTTTGAGGACTCCCATGACCACCCTCGTCATCGTCGAATCTCCCACCAAAGCCCGCACCATTCGCAACTACTTGCCTTCGGGCTATCAAGTAGAAGCGTCAATGGGTCATATTCGTGACCTCCCTCAATCGGCTAGTGAGATCCCCGAAGCCGTCAAGGGAGAAAAATGGGCGCAGTTGGGGGTCAATGTAGAGGCGGATTTTGAACCCATCTACGTTGTCCCCAAGGATAAAAAGAAAGTTGTCAAACAACTCAAAGACGCCTTGAAAAACGCCGAAGAGTTGGTACTCGCTACAGACGAAGACCGGGAAGGGGAAAGCATTAGTTGGCATTTATTGCAAGTCCTCAAACCCAAAGTACCCTGCAAACGCATGGTTTTTCATGAAATTACCCAAGAAGCCATTCGTGACGCCCTGCAAAATTGTCGGGAGATTGATGACCAACTGGTACACGCCCAAGAAACCCGCCGAATTTTAGACCGATTGGTAGGCTATACCCTTTCGCCTCTACTGTGGAAAAAAATCGCCTGGGGATTATCAGCCGGTCGGGTTCAGTCCGTTTCCGTGCGGCTGCTGGTGCATCGAGAACGCCAACGCCGTGCGTTCCGTCAAGGGAGTTATTGGGATTTAAAAGCCCTTTTAGACCAAGACAACACCCCCTTTGAATCCAAACTCATCACCCTAGCCGGGACAAAAATAGCCACCGGAAGTGATTTCGACGCCAACACCGGGCAAATTATTGAAGGGCGAAATGTGCGGCTGCTGAATGAAGCCGAAGCGCGAGACTTGCAGGCGCGGCTAATGGACAAAACCTGGACGGTGACTGACCTAGACGAACGCCCCGTCACCCGGAAACCCGCCCCCCCGTTTACCACCTCCACCCTGCAACAGGAAGCCAACCGCAAATTAAGCCTATCGGCGCGAGATACGATGCGGACGGCTCAAAATTTGTATGAACAGGGGTATATTACCTATATGCGGACGGATTCGGTGCATTTATCCGCACAAGCGATCGCGGCAGCCCGGAGTTGCGTCGAACAAATGTATGGTCAGCAATACCTCAGCCCCAAACCGCGTCAGTACAGCACTAAAAGTAAAGCCGCCCAAGAAGCCCACGAAGCGATTCGCCCCGCCGGAAACACGTTCCGTACTCCCAGAGATACTGGACTATCGGGTCGTGAATTGCAACTGTATGAGTTAATTTGGAAGCGCACCGTCGCCACCCAAATGGCAGACTCGCGCCAAACCCACATTACGGTAGACTTAGACGTTGAAGATGCCGGATTTCGGTCTACCGGAAAACGTATCGATTTTCCCGGTTATCTGCGGGCGTATGTGGAGGGTTCCGATGATCCTGACGCCGCCTTAGAAGACCAAGAAGTCGTCCTTCCCGCCTTAGCCGTTGGAGATCATCCCGAGTGCAAAAACCTGGAAGCCATCGGTCATGAAACCCAACCCCCAGGGCGCTACACCGAAGCCTCCCTGGTCAAAACCCTAGAAAGTGAAGGAATTGGGCGTCCCAGTACCTACGCCAGCATTATCGGTACGATTATCGATCGCGGCTATGCCCAAATGCAAAAAAAGACCCTGATCCCCACCTTCACCGCCTTCGCCGTCACCAGTTTATTAGAGAAACACTTCCCAGACTTGGTAGACACCAGTTTTACCGCCAAAATGGAACAAACCCTCGACGAAATCTCCACCGGGGAAGCCCAATGGCTACCCTATCTGGAGGAATTTTATCGGGGTGACAAGGGCTTAGAAACCCAAGTTCGCGAACGGGAAGACCAAATTGACCCCAATGAAGCCCGGAGTATCGAACTGGAAAATCTGGATGTCAAAGTTCGCATTGGTAAATTTGGTCCCTACATCGAAGCCGAAAATGGCGAGGGTTCCGTTACCGCCTCCATTCCCCAAGACTTGACCCCCTCGGAACTGGATGCAGAACAGGTGGAGGTGATTCTCAAGCAAAAAACCCAAGGACCCGAAAAACTGGGACTACATCCGGAAACAGGCGAACCGATTTATCTGTTAATCGGGAGTTATGGTCCTTATGTGCAATTGGGTGAAGTCTCGGAGGAGAATAAGAAACCGAAGCGGATGTCTTTACCCAAAGGGGTGAACATGGAAGATGTCACTCTAGACATGGCGCTGGGTTTATTATCGCTTCCACGTACCCTGGGCGTTCATCCTGCTACTGGGGGTAAAGTTCAGGCGGGATTAGGACGCTTTGGTCCTTATGTTGTCCATAACCAAGGTAAAGAGGGCAAAGATTATCGTTCCCTGAAAAAAGAGGACGATGTATTGACAATTTCCATGGATCGTGCATTAGAGATATTGTCTCAGCCGAAAAAATCCAAAGGAGGTAGTCGCAGCAAGTCTAAGACTCCTTTAAAGGAATTAGGGGAACATCCGGAGGACAAAGAACCCGTCAATGTCTACGAGGGTCCTTATGGGACTTATGTCAAGCATGGTAAAACCAATGCGGGACTCCCGGAGGATTTATCGGTTGAGGATATTACCCTAGAAAAAGCCGTGGAACTCTTAGCGGCGAAAAAATCCAGCAGTCGTTCCAAAAAATCAAAATCCTCAAAATCCTCAAAAAGTCGTAAAAGTACGAAAAAATAGGTTGGTGTAGAGACGTAGCATGCTACGTCTCTACCTAGCGTTTAGGTTGAGGTAGATTCAAATGAGAGAAACGACACTAAAAATGATGTAAAAATACAGTGGCGAGAAAAGGGGATTATAAGCGTGTTGCAAGCATTACATCTCAAGCAAGTAGGACCCGCCCCTGAATTTGATGTCGAATTTGCTGAAAGACTGAATATTTTCACAGGAGATAATGGCTTAGGAAAAACCTTTCTACTTGACATTGCTTGGTGGACACTAACCGGAAACTGGATTGATCAACCTGCTTATCCCCAAAGACAAGGGCAACCTGAAATCACTTGCCACGTAGACAGTCCAACCGCTTCAAATAATCAGGACTATCATAGCTCTTTCGATTTTGATAAGCAACAATGGCGTAAGCTGCTAATACCAGATCGTTTTAAAGGAATTGTCATTTACGCTCGTGCTGATGGTGGTTTTTCGGTTGTCGATCCAGCTCGGAAACGGGATACGGCTTATAACTTTACTGCCAACACGCTATGGAACGGTTTAAGATCAGGGAAAAAAGTTCTTTGTAAGGGTTTAATTGATGATTGGGTGAAGTGGCAAATTCAGCCTGATCAAACCCAATTTAATTTACTCTCTCAGGTTATCCACAAACTTGCCCCCCATCCAGGAGAATGGATAGAACCTGGAGAACCCACCAGAATTTCTGTAGAAGATGTCCGCGATATTCCAACGGTTAACCTTCCCTATGGAAATGTGCCTATCGTTCATGTTTCAAACGGCATGAAGCGGATTCTGGGACTGGCTTACTTGCTGGTTTGGACATGGTATGAACATAGCCAAGCCTCAAAACTGCGTCAAAATAAAGCATCAGATCAGATCATTTTTCTCATGGATGAGGTAGAGTCTCATCTCCATCCTCGTTGGCAACGAACAATTTTACCTGCCATTCTAGAGGTAATTAAGGGATTTCAAGACAATTTAAACGTCCAAACCCTAATTACTACTCACTCTCCCCTTGTCCTCGCATCTGTTGAACCCATTTTCCAAGACGAGCGCGATCGTTTATTTTTATTCGAGTTACAAGGTGACAGAGTAACCTTAGACGAAATTCCTTGGACGAAGCAAGGCGATAGTGTCGGATGGCTAACCTCAGAAATTTTTGGACTTCAGCAGGCGCGTTCAAAGCAAGCTGAACAAGCCATAGAAGCGGCGGAAGCTTGGATGCGACACGATGATATGAGCAACTTTCCTGACTATTTGAGAACAAAAGAGCAAATTCACCAACAACTACTGCATCTTCTACCTGGACATGATCCCTTCTTTCCCCGTTGGATTGTCACAATGGAGAAACGGCAAGCATGATTCCCGTTTCTCCCCCTCCTGAACCACCTAATTTTGATGCTCAAGTCAGACAACCTGGTAATAGATGGTTAGCTACCCATCGAGACAAAAAAAGACCAAGAGATTATTGGTCATCGTTTAAAGGTGACTTAGCCAATGGGTTTAACCATCTTTGTGGCTACTCAGCCATGTATGAACCGATTGGAACAGTCGATCACTATCTCAGTTTCGAGAATTATCCCCATCTCGCTTACGAGTGGAGCAATTATCGCTATGCGGCACAGTGGATTAACAGTAGTAAACGAACCTTAGATGAGCAAATTCTTGATCCATTTCAAGTTGGAGACGATTGGTTTGAGATTCTTCTACCCTCCTTACAATTAGTTGTAACGGACAAAGTACCACCATCGGAACGAAAAAGGGCAGAATTCACACTACAACGCTTACACCTACAGGATGATGAAAGAGTGATTCGCCAACGTCAACAGTGGTATCAGTTGTATCTGGATGGGGATTTAACGTTGACAGGATTAGAGAAGAAAGCCCCGTTGATTGCCCGTGCGATACGAAAACAGCAGTAGTCTAACAAGGCATAAAATCAATAAAAAAGGACAAATGACATGAATCTGATACTTTCTTTCCTTATTTATTCACTCAATTGAATAAATTATGGAATGGCTATAGGGCTTGATCTACCGACTGACAATAGAATCGACGGATATACTTATATCAGGAAACGCTAGGGGATAAATTATCCCTCCAGTTAAGGTAGATCGGGAAGCGTATTCTCCATCTTGGGGATCTCGAAATACAATCAGTTGTCTTCTTTTCAGGTTAACAACCCAGTATTCAGAAATACCAACTTGGGCATAAATTTTACGTTTTATCTCTAAGTCTTTCTCTAAACTGGACTCGGAATACTCAATTAACCAAAAAATGTTGTCTGGATAAGGGTGATGGTCTAGGTATTCACGCCCCAATCGTTGCACAATGGCGATATCGGGTTCAGGTTCAGAGTTGTTTGGGAGTGTTATCGGTTTAGCTAACCGAACCATCGCGCGATCGCTTAACCACCGCATCAGATATTCCCCGGCTTCACTACTGAAGTAGGCGTGGGGTTCTCCTTCTGGTGACATCTCGATAATTTCTCCTTGGAGTAGTTCCACCCGCCGATCCTCTAAAATCCCCGCCGCAATCATGCGATGATACTCGTCTATTGTCCATTTTGCTGTGGTGATTGCCATTGCGATCGCGTTTCTGTTGCTTTAAAGATGAAACAGTGATTAGGGCTTGCTGCACAAAGCCAGAACCCTTAGCTATCAATACTTTGAGCTTTATTGACAGAGGGTTTAATTCAAGGAAATCGGGTAGTATTCTTTAAATGTATGGCATCACCTTGCTCAGGAAAAATGTATCCTTGCTCCCCCAGCTTCCCCAGCTTCCCCAGCTTCCCCCGCTCTCCCTCACCACAACACCTATTCAGCAGCCCCTGATTATTTTTAGGTTTCCTTCAATCTAAATCCTTATGGGTAAAGGATTTGGCATCCTTGCCACTATAACTCGCAACAACCTGACCTTGACCTGTCATTTGATACTTATACGTCACCAATCCCTCCAATCCTACAGGACCACGGGGCGGTAATTTATTTGTACTAATTCCCACTTCCGCGCCAAACCCATAGCGGAACCCATCTGCAAACCGAGTCGAACAGTTGTGGAACACATTCGCGCCATCGACTTGATTGAGGAATATCTGGGCAATGTCTGGATCTTCGGTGACAATAACATCGGTATGCCCAGAACCATAATGATTAATATGGTTAATGGCGTCTTCTAAGGAATCGACTATTTTAATCGACAGTATTAAATCATTGTATTCTGTAGACCAATCCGCATCTGTGGCGGCTGAACAATCGATCATTTGGCAAGTCGCTTCATCGCCACGAAGTTCAACCAGCCGTTCTTGCAAAGCTTTTGCAGCCAGGGGAAGAAAGCTAGGCGCGATCGCCCGATGTACCAGTAGCGTTTCTATCGCGTTACACACCGCCGGATACTGGGTTTTCGCATCAACGGTAATCTCCACCGCTTTTTGCAAGTCAGCCGCGCGATCGATATAACCATGACAGATTCCATCAGCATGACCCAATACCGGAATTCGGGTATTATCTTGAACGAAGCGGACAAAGGAATTCGATCCTCTGGGAATAATTAAATCAATGTAGTCATCCAACTGCAATAGCGCCATTGTCTCCTCTCTGGTGGTTAAGAGTTGCACCACCGCCGGATCAACAGAACTCGTGGATAATCCTTTGTGAATCGCGTTAACAATCGCTTCACAGGATCGAACGGCTTCCTTCCCACCTTTGAGAATCACGCCATTCCCCGATTTTACCGCCAGGGAACTAATTTGCATCACCGCATCGGGACGTGCTTCAAAGATAACGCCTAAGACTCCCAGGGGACAAGTGACACGCTTGAGAACTAATCCTGTATCGAGTTCCCGATGAATTTGGATTGCGCCAATGGGATCAGTCAACTTCCCCACATCCCGCACTCCCGCGATCGCGGCGTTCAGTTTCGTCTCATCCAGCTTCAGGCGATTGTACAGGGGTTTAGGGATACTCTCCGCTTCTGCGGCTTGACAATCTGCGATATTCGCCGCCAAAATATCCGGTGCTGCGGTTTCTAAGGATTTCGCGATCGCTTCAATGGCTAGATTTTTGGTATCAGTGGACATAACCGCCAACTGTCGTGCCGCTTGGCGAGTGGATTGTGCGATCGCGCTGAGGGATTGGGATGGTACTGGAGTCGCTGTCATGGCTGGAGATACAAATACCAACTAAGTCATCTGAAGTCTAGCAAAATCCTGGGCTGGGTTGAAATTATGATTGATGTCGTTCCCGGAAGCCACAAGTCCCGTGTTAAGACAACCCTATAAGTTCTCAATTTTTGTTCGTAATTCCATCAAATCAGGATATTGAGTAATATCAAGTTGCTCAATTGCCCAAGCAAAAAAGTTTTTTAAAGAGATGTATTGAGATTCTTGCTGCTGCATCGCTTTTTGCAAATCTTTGCCATGGAACCAGATCATGTACTGCTTCTGTTGCCAAAATTCGTCTTGGCTAAACTTAGCATGATAGATACCTAAACTTTCCTCAAATCTGTCTTGGGTGACTTGATCAACAGCTTCTCTGAACGTCTGAATTAGTTTTTTAGCTTCAGCTTCACAGTGTTGTAAACCTAAATCAGCCGGAAGTTCACCGCTATTTTTTTTCCAAGTTGTTTTAAGGTGCGATCGCGCCACACTCGGCTTCGCTACATCAGCCAATGCCCATCGTACCGCTTGATAATCTTGCAACGTTCTTGCTGACCTATCAATCCATGCTGTAATTGTCTCAATTCCCACTGAATCGCCATGTCCCCACTTTGATAAAGGATTTTCCGATTTTTCGGCAAATTTAGCTTGCCAATAATTATGAATTAAATCAGCATCTAAAAGATAATTTTCAATACAAGCACGATGAGTTAAAAAACAGCGTTGTCCCAGTTTTAGCAATTTAACCTCTGAGGTTGGCTGAACATCAAAATCTCTATCCCTAAAAATGATGTATCGTTTATTTATTGCTTCATCAGGAAAAAAGTAACCTTGAGCAAAAACCGAAAATGTAAACTTCCCACCAGCCGACACAATTGTTAGTCGCTGTCCAGGTTGTTTTGCTAAAACGCGCTCTAGAAGTTTGATATCTAAACTGGTTTGTTTTCCCTCACAGAAAATAACCTTATCAACGACACTCACAATTACACTCCTAATCGAATAATATGTGCTTCAGGTACTAATTGCTCGACATAATCAGAGTGAGTTGTGATAATGAATTGATTATTTTTACCCAATTTAGGTAAAGTTCTCAGCAATGCTTGTTGCATTGGCGGATGTAAATGTAATTCCAGTTCATCAATCAAAATGACTGAATTATGAATATTCCAATTTGCAAAGTCCATTAATATGGGAAAAATAGCCCGCTCTCCCCCAGACATTTCTGAAATTTCATACTGGTTTTTGCTATCGTGGAGATAAAACCAAGGTTCACTCAGGATGTCATCAATATTCTCACGAGGAACCGGACCTTCAAAACTACGTTCGGGAAAAACCTTCTGGTAAGCTCGTTCAATTTCAGCATACACATCTTTTTGTCCTGGACGTAGTTGCTTAATTCTACCTGTTTCAACATCTTGGTGGAATTGCCGCCATTTTGATAGGCGATCGCGTAAAATGTTTTCAGTTATTTCGATTGTATGACCGGGATCTTCACTGGTTAAACTTGTTGACGTTCTTTGTTCGGTATACCAGAAGACTGTACCCACTCGTTCAAACACATAGAAGCCTTCAGATCGAAGTAGTTGTTTAGCATAGTCTCGTCCTTTAAATTGGAACAATTGAGCCGCCGTATCTGCTTGGACTCGCTCACCTTGCCATCTCAAAGTTGCTAGATAATCCTCTGCTGGAGGAACGGGGAAATGACAACCCATTTCTTGTAATTTTTGATGGAACTCCTGAACAGCTTGGAGTTCTTGAGATGAAAATTGTACCTTTAGATTTACCTCTTGCTCAAATCGACCCCAGTTATTTCCTAGCAATTCATAATTAAATCCTACCCAATCTAAATCAGTAAGTTTTTGTAATCGCCCAGTTGCTACTCCCAGCGTCGCCGCAATTGCCTGTAAAAGACTGGTTTTTCCCGTACCATTCATGCCAATTAGGACAATAATATTTCGTGCCAAACCAGTTTCAGAATCCGTAAAATCAAAGGTATAATTCCTAATTTTCTTGAAATACTTCAATTCGATAGATTGGACTTTCATGGCAAACTATTTAAATCTTTACGTGTTTACTCACCTGAATCAGTCTCAGTATATAGTTGGGCAATTATATCATTCAGTAGCATAACCTAAAAACACTTGTATTTATTTACTATTTCAGTTTCATGTTTTTTGTCCCTTTGTCCACTCAATTAAATAAATGTTTGAACAGCCAAGCGCTCCAAAACATGATATGAAAAGCCACAATTGCCCAAAATACGACTTGGTAAGAATTTTTGCTACTTTTGTGGCGTAGAGTGCGTTGAGCAATGAATGCGCCTAACCATCCACCTGCTAGTTCGCACAAATGTAATGTTTTCTCAGGTATCCTCGATTCTCCGGTTCTAGCACGGGACTTATCGTGAGCATAAAGGACAAAGGTTAACCCACTCATGATCAAATACAGCAGGAGAGGAATTAAATTTGATGTTATTGATGCCAAGTGAACCGATCCGCCGATAGGAAATAGAGATAAAAACAAAACTTCCCAGACTAATGAAGACGATTTTGTTCTCTTTTTCGATCGCTTTCTTTTAACAGAGATTTTGGACAAATGTTTAGGACTAGGCTGAGATGCCGTTCCTTCGATGACAGCATGACTAGCACGAAGTTTTCCTTTCTTGCCAATAGTTAATTGATAACGGATAATGTCACCGACTTGGGGACGGCGATTAGGATTCTTTAATCCAGTGATATGCAGAAAAACGTTTTGATCGCCATGATCGGGTTTGATAAAGCCAAACCCTTCTTCGTCTTTCCAAACTATTAATTGACCTTTATGCGTTTTGGGTTTCATCCATAAAACTCAATGCTAACTATAGAGGCGAATCCAGCGCTTACTACGAACGAACCGCGATCGCGTTTATGAAAGCTGGCTTTATTATAGACGGCGCTAACTATAGAGGCGCTGAAGCGCCTACTACGAACGGCACACTCACCCTATATTCAAAAAGTGAATATATAATGAGATCATGAATATAAAAGGGATGACCCGATGGCTACTCGCAACAAAGACGACACGCTGAATCTGACGTTAATCGAAGAGTCGATCCTGAATGCGCTGATGTATCGAGAACGTTATGGATTGGAGATTATGAGTGCGATCGCGCAAGCTAGCAATGGTGAACGCACCATTGGCTTCAGTTCTCTTTACCCCACCTTGCGAAAACTGGAAAAGCGGGGTTTCGTTACCTCTCGCTGGGGTGATGAAGCGCCGGAGGAAACCACAGGCGCACGCCGACGTTATTACAAAATCACAGGTTCTGGCTTGCAAGCCTTGGAGAAAAAGCAACAATTCCTCACCGCCTTACAGCATTTGCAACCTGCACTGGGAGAACTCTAATATGATGCACCGAAACCGTCACCGCCGCCGTGTTGTTCCGCAAATAGTACGTTTGATCTGGCGTAGTGTACAAGCGATCGCCAAAGCGTTGATTTATCTGGCTGTTGAATTTACCGTCTACGTTGCTATCGGTGGACTCGCGATCGCGCTTTTCTGGCTGGGATTACCCAGCTATGTCGCCTTAGGATTAAGTATCGGGTTAGTGATCCTCAGCCTGATCGTGAGTTTTCTGGCTTACCGACAACATCGCCGGATCACTAGGCGATCGGTCAAAACCGATGCTTCTCCTATGATTAAAGGGGATGTTCAATTAGCTGACTGGATTGCTCAAACCCTTGCCACAAAAGCACCTCAGGAGTGGGAGGAATACCAAGATTGGCTACATGATATTTTACTCGATCGTCGCCAACGTCTAGATCAGGGTGATCCTTATTGGCGGGTAACGGCTTTAACCTACTGGCGATTAACTGGACTCTGCATTACCGTCAGTTTGATCAAGCTGAGACGACTTGCGATCGCGGCGAGACGAATGCGTTAAGAATTTCCCATGATTGCGATCGTTATGGATGAATGATCCAAAACACCTGTTCCGTGTAGGGGCGACCCGCTTGCACTAATTCAAAACTCCATTCCACTCAATTGGATCGGGTCGCCCTCTACTCAATGAATGTCGAGATCGGTTCGTCCTGATTCGCCAAGGACAAAGGACAAAAAAAAAGAGAGTCACCTAAGCAACTCTCTAGATTATCAGGGTGCATCTACTAAGCATAATTATAGTCATTGGGGGTGAGGGGTGTCACCCCCTATTTACCAAAAATATGTTTAGTTTTGTAAAGAAGTGGCAGCGTAACCCCCGATCTCTGACCCCTGACCGATGAAAATAAAAGCTGTAGTGTAGGTAGTGCGTGAGGAGACAGCCATGGAACTGAAGTCAGTTCCCGTAGAGCTTCCGGAAGGTGTAATATCATTATCGGTCATAGCCACTTCATTAAGGAGGTAAAGCAGCGCCAGGAATTTCTACGTCAGATTGGCTATAAGCTTTAGTCAGTAATTGGGAGGAATTCAAAATTCACGTTTACTCATCGGCTTAGAGAAATTTTGGCGTATAACTTAACTTACCCAAGACAAAGGATGATCCTCTCCCGTTGTGGACGTGGTAAACAGCATCAATTGTGACAGTTCTGGCTGAGATAAATTCGCGCCTTGTCGCCCAAAAATAAACTCGCTGTAATCGGCTAGATTATCAAGTCCTAGGAGATTGAGCAATATCTCAGCCGCTAACCATACCGTTGTTTTTGCCAGTAATGCTTTCCAGTTTACCGTCATGGATTTGTCCCCCTTGGAATAAAAAAGTGGCGAGTGGTGAACGCCAACGATTTATTGCATCACCAGCATAGGGGGAGACTTGGGAGAACAGACACCGTGATTTTATCCAACTTAAGGGGTCAGTTGAATCAGCATCCGTAGATCTACCGAGAACACGGCTTTAACCCGAGAAAATTAAACAGAAGGGTTAATCCATAAAAATCGATAACAATTCCAGATAAGTCATAATCATGTCCGCATCTAGCCATAAGAATCAGTCTGCCCCGAATTACACCCAACAGTTACAATACCTCATGCAGCAGGTAGATGTGTCCAGTTTTCGCCAACTGAGTCGCGTCAGTGGTGTGTCTGAACGACAACTGAAACGTCTGCGACAAGGAGAGGTATCGCAAATGCGGGTAGAGACGCTGCTGAAATTATCGCAGGTATTGCAAATATCGGTCGATCAATTGCTAACCTTATTTTCACCCGAATCAATCTCGCCGATGACGCCGCCGCCGCGCGATCGCACTCCATCGAGTTCTGAGATTCCCACACGGCAAAGCCTTGATAACCTCAAGCAGGAATACCACCGACTACAACAGCAATTCGCCGAACAACGCGAAACCCTGCTACAGGAATTTCAGCAATCGAGTGTGCAGGTATTAGAATCATGGTTATTACAGTGGCCCACAGCCGCTTATGCCGTAACTCAGAATGACCAGTTACCCGCTATCCGATTATTGCCCCTAATCAAGCCAGTGGAACAACTTCTGCAACAATGGGGCATAGACGCGATCGCCTCAGTTGGTGATGAATTGGCGTATAATCCCCAATGGCATCAATTAATGTCGGGAACCGTTCAACCCGGAGAGGTGGTGCGAGTTCGTTATGTTGGCTATCGGCAGGGTGATAAATTATTGTATCGGGCTAAAGTTAGTCCGGTGAATAATGAAGGATAAAATATTTTTTTTAGCCATTATTATACTCGCTCCCTTGAGAAGCAAGCTATGTTTAAGTAGGTGGGGACAATTAAAGTTAACGGTGGGGATCGTCATTCGTCATTCGTCATTCGTCATTTGTAAGGGTTTGAGGCTTGTTAACATAACTTAACATGGTTGAGTTTATTTCCACCAACCTACTTATGTAAGGGTTTGAGGCTTATTTACAAAACTTAGTACAGTATCCTCAGTAGGAGTAATATCGTGTCCGGTCAAACACCCCGAATAAAAATGCCTGAAACCCTTGTTATTACGGTATTGTAATTATGGGCAATCGTCAGGACATGATATAATTCATGAATTACCCCTACAACTAGTGGTTTTAATCTTGATAAAGCTTGCCCACATTACAGGCTTCTTCGGTAATCCAAAAGCGAAAATCTAAAATTGAATAGTCTTGTTTTTCCTGTCTGCGGGAACTGCCTCGACATTCAGAACGGGTCGGAAAATTGTGCGGGGAAGGTCGAGGCTCTTTATTACTACTTGTCGTTGTTGGATTCAAGGTTAAATCTCCTGTAGGTTTAAAAATTAGCAGTTTTTGATTTGGTAAAACCACCCATTTAGAATTAGCACAAATAATTGCTTGGTTAGTTGATAAATCGTTAAATGCAGGTATAGCATGACTAGCGGCGGCAAAGGTTAAAGTTCCTAAAATGCTAGTGCTAGCTAGACGAAGTAAGCATTTAGTCATTTATCGACCTAGGGTTAGGTTGCTGATTTTTATTGTGGCATTCTTATTTAAACTAAAATTCGGTTTTATTGAGGAGTTTAAAAGACCCAATTTAGGCGTAGTCAGAGTTGACATTAATGATTTAGGGTTTTTGTTCTAAATTTTTAATGTTTTCTGAGAGTTACCTCAATTATCCTGAATTTAACTCAACCGGAAACCGTAGGGACGCACGTCGGTGCATCCGTGTCAACTTAAAGCCACAATTCTTGCCAACTCCCGGTAGATCCCCGACTTCTTCGTTGAAACCCTGATTCTCACCAATGAACTAGATTTGATCTGGTTTCTGCCCATTGCAAGAAAGCCCAGCGCGTAGCGCTATACTCCCCGCACCCCTGCACCGCCACTTTTTTACATGACGCTTCAAGCATTGGTCAACAAGCCCTATAATTAGTGTTCCTTTCCTAAGCAATCCAGTTTAACTACTAGATGTAGTGTAGTCTTGCGTATGAACCCCTTAATCTCTAATCCCGTGAATTATCTGCAAGAATGGAACAATAGCTGTATCGATGACCAACTCACGCGCCTAAACGTTATCCCTTTAACTGGCACTTGCCCATCGAACTATTTATTTTACGCGGATACATTACCACGACGGAATGATGGTCGGGTCAGTCACCGCATCCTGAAGCGCTACGAACATACGGAACAAGGAGGATGGTGGTGTTCCGGAATTGACGTACTCACGGGTAATGATGACCTTTGGGGTTGTTTCAAGCCTAGTTCTCCTCGGCGCAATACTCAGACGGGAAAACCGATTAAATACGAACATCCGCCCCTAGCCCCCACAGGTGTTTTTGCTCTGCGTGTCCCCCTACATCTGTGGCAGGATATTGCTAATCGCTATAACCTGACGCTTCCATTTGATGCGTCTGGGGGTGGGTTTAATCACGTCATCGACAATCGTGAAAACCTCGCCGACACATCAGTCAGGGCGGGATGTGTACTAACTTTACCATCAATCGCCCCAAGTAAGTCCCTAAACCCACACCTACAAACCATGCCCTTGATCGTCGCCAAGGGTGAACATTCGGTCAGGGCGGGTTTTGAGGAAACGTTACCATCAATCGCCCCAGGCGAGTCCCTAAACCCGCCCCTACAAACCATGCCCTTGATCGTCGCCAAGGGTGAAAATTCGGTCAGGGCGGGTTTTGTACAAACGTTATCATCAATCACCCAAGGCGAGTCCCTAAACCCGCCCCTACAAACTCAAAATGTCTCCGGCGGATTTTGGCAGTGGTTGATTGCCCATCCCGAAATTCCGTTGTGTATTACTGAGGGCGCAAAGAAAGCGGGGACTTTACTCACCGCCGGCTATGCGGCAATTGCCCTCCCTGGTGTATTCGGAGGCTATCGTGTCCCTAGAGATGAACAGGGAAATCGTATCGGCAAGTCTCGCCTCATCCCCCAGTTACTCAAATTAGCAACACCGGGGAGAACAATTTATATTGCCTTCGACCAAGACACTAAACCCAGTACCATCAAAGCTGTTAATGCCGCTATTCGTCAGTTGGGATATTTGTTAACCCAAAAAGGATGTTCTGTCAAGATAATCAGTTGGCATCCAGACCAAGGGAAAGGGGTGGATGATTTAATTGCCAACCATACTCAAACAGCATTTGACGAAGCCTATCAAACGGCTGTCCCCCTAGATACCTGGAAAGCCCAATCCTTAACCGGGCTGACGTATCCGCCCACGATACAGATAAATCGTCGCTATTTAGGGGAATTATCGATTCCTGAGGATGCCAAGTTGATTGGAATTAAATCCCCCAAAGGGACAGGGAAAACTCAGTGGTTAGAAACAATTGTTAAAGAGGCGATTAAGCAGCAGAAATGGGTTTTGGTGATTGGTCATCGGGTGCGACTCGTGGAGGCGTTATGTCAGCGCTTTGGCTTGAACTATGTCACTCAGATACAGGATACAGAAACGGGTGCTAGGTTAGGCTATGGTCTCTGCGTTGACTCTCTCCATCCTACCTCTCAGGCTGGCTTTGAGGCGGTGAACTGGTCAGATGGAGTGGTAATTATTGATGAAGTGGAACAGGTTCTTTGGCATGGGTTGGATTCGGATACTTGCAGTAGTAACCGAGTGGCGATTCTGAAATCTCTGAAGACATTGATGCAGAATGTTTTGGGAGATGAGGGACAAGTTTATGTGGCGGATGCGGATTTGAGTGATGTTTCTATCGATTACTTGATTTCTTTATCGGGGGTTCCCCACCATCCTTATATTATTCACAACACCTGGAAACCCAGCGAGGCTGAATCCTGGCGGGTAAACTATTATCCAGAACGTAAGCCAGAACGCTTGATTCAGGATTTGGAACGACACATTGCCGCAGGTGGGAAACCCTTTGTTTGCCTTTCCGCCCAGAAACGGGGGAGTCAGTGGGGAACCTGTACGTTGGAAGCCTATCTACGTTCTCGATTTCCTGAGGCGAAGATTCTCCGCATTGATTCAGAATCTCTGACTGAACCGACTCATCCGGCGTATGGCTGTATGCGTGATTTGGATGGGGTGTTGAGTCAGTATGATATTGTTCTGGCAAGTCCGGTGATTGAAACGGGCGTAAGCATTGAGTTGCAGGGACATTTCACCTCGGTTTGGGGAATTGCGATTGGGGTGCAAAGTGAAAATTCGGTGCGTCAGGCGTTGGGGCGAGTGCGGGAAAATCTGCCTCGGTTCCTCTGGGTGGCGTCTTGTGGGTTTAATCGGGTGGGAAATGGTTCTACGTCGATTCCAGCTTTGCTGACATCGGGACGACGTTTGACTCAGCTTAATATTCGATTATTACAACAATCTGATTTTGATGCCTTGGATGATATTGAGACGGGTTTTCAGGCGGAATCCCTATTGTGTTGGGCAAGAATGGCGGTGAGACATAATGCGTCGATGTTTCAGTATCGGGAATCGGTACTGGCGGCGCTGCGTAGGGAAGGGCATCAGGTGGTTGAGGCTACGGATCAGGAGATGGGAGGAGGGGATAGTGTGTCCTCTGTTTCCCAGACACAGGGGAAGAGTGAACCCAATTCGTTGACGGCTGCGATCGCGGCGGTGAAAGACCAAAATTATCAGGCAGAATGTTTAGCGATCGCGCGGGCTAAAAATCTGAGTGATCATCAATATCATACTGGGCAAAAACGATTAGTGAAAACTCTTGCCCAACGACGGGCGATTCGCAAATATGAGTTAAAGCAGCGTTATCGAATTCCCGTAACTGCCCAACTGGTGGCTAAGGATGATGAGGGTTGGTATCAAAAGCTATTGCTGCATTATTTTCTCACCTTAGGGCGAGATCATTTAGCGCAACGGGATGCGATGATGGCACGTAAATTGATTGAGTTAGGCGGTGGGAGTATTTTCTTGCCCGATTTTAATCGTTCCCAATTGGGGGCGGCGGTAGGGACAATGGAACTTTTGGGGGTTCCCGTGTTGCTGACGGATCGGGGGCGTGAGTTAAGAGGAACAGATGAGGATTTGCAGGCGATGGCGCGATTGGCATTATCGAATCGGGCGTCGATTAAAACCACGTTGGGGATGGGATTAGCCCGAAATGCGACACCGATTCGGATTGTCCGGCGTTTGTTGGATAAAATTGGCTATGGACTTCAATGTATTGGTCGTGAAAGTAAACGTTTAAATCGCGTGCGTGTCTATCAGGTGGTTCATCCCTCGGATGGGCGGTTTGAGGTATTTCAGCAATGGTTGGCGCAAAGTTGTGAGGTGTTAGAGAAGTCTCATCAACGACTTGATGCTTGTTCAAGAGAGGCAAAAAATAACGCTGACGTTGATGCCGGGGTTGACTATGTTCAGCTTTCTCTTAATTTGTCGGATTGTTGATTGTTATTTGTCATTTGTCATTTGTCATTTGTCATTTGTCATTTGTCATTTGTCGTTTGTCGAAGATGACCTGCACTTTAATCGGGGCGGGTTTAGTTATATCAGGGTGAAAACCAAATGTTAATGGTAAAACCCGCCCCTACACATTCTTTCCCATTGCCCATTGCCCATTGCCCATTCCCGAAAATTACCAGATTTTTGGACACGACTCAAATAGGATTGCTATATAATAAAGGATCTAACTTGCCTTGACTATCTAAACTGTAGAGATCATCACAGCCACCGATATGCTGGTTGTTAATAAAAATCTGGGGAACGGTTCGCCGTCCGTTTGCTCGTTCTGCCATTTTCATTCTGGCACTTCCATCGCCGTCGATTTTATATTCTGTGCAGTTAACGCCTTTCCACCACAGTAATAGCTTGGCACGAATACAAAAGGGGCAAGTTTGCCAGGTGTAAATTTCCACGTTGGCGTTGATGCGTTCGGGATGACGTCCGAGGAGGGAGTTGATCAAGTTGAACATTTTATCACTATTTTCAAGGGTTCTATTTTCTAGTCTAAGATATTAAGCTGTGTTAAGCAAATCCTTGTACTCTATCATTTTTACCGCTAGTGCTAGGGTAATTTAAAATTATCAAAGAATAATATTACATTAATTTATATAACAAATAAACATTATTTTTGCGGGGTTACGCACTAGGGAATACAGCAGTTCGTTTCATCGATTAAATGACCGCCTAACCCACCCTACAGAGAATTAATGGCTTTGCAATCAATGGTCTCTCAGTCTAGATTAAGTTATTTAGTTTACCGGAATTTTCACCAAAGAGCTTGATAGTAATGGTAGCATGTACCCTCCAATTGCTAGGTTGGAGCTAGCTATTGGAGATGGAGGGATTCAGGAGGGAGATATCTGATGGGTTCAAAGCTGAAAACCTGGATTAAGCAGTGGCAAGGAGTATTATTAATCGCGCCGAGTGTGACGCTGATTATTCTTGCGCTGAATGCGGCAGGTTTATTTCAGCTATTGGAATGGGCAACGCTGGATCAATATTTTCGGCTGCGCCCTCAAGAATCTCCAGATTCTCGCATTCTCCTGGTTTCAATTGATGAAACGGATATTAATCGAGTGGGGCGGTGGCCCATTCCGGATGGGGTTTTGGCTGACTTAATTACTACGCTGAAAGCGGCTGAACCACGAGTGATTGGTTTAAATCTGTATCGAGATTTACCTGTAGAACCGGGACATCAGCAATGGGTGGAGGTGATGCAGTCTACGCCGAATTTAATCGGAGTAGAAAAACGAGTGGGCGATCGCGTGGCTTCTCCACCCACTCTGGACGCTTTAAACCGAGTTGCTTTGGCGGATCTGATGGTGGATGCGGATGGCAAGATTCGCCGAGGGTTATTGTCGATTAAACAGGAAAATGATGAGTTGCAATTAAGTTTAGCCGCCCGTTTAGCGTTACTGTATTTAGAGGATGAGGGGATTAGTTTAGAGGTAATTAATGCGAATCAGCAGCATTATCGCTTGGGAAAAACTATCTTTACGCCTTTCCAGACTCATGATGGGGGGTACGTGGATGTAGATGCGGGAGGGTATCAGATTCTCTTAAATTATCGTGGTGTTTCAGGCAGCTTTGATACCGTCTCATTAAGGGATGTTTTAGCCGATCGCGTTCCCCCAGAAAAAATCCGCGATCGCATCATCTTAATTGGATCTAAAGCCCAAAGTACCAACGATTTATTTTTTACGCCTTATGATAGCACAATATTTGCCCCTCCCCGTCGCGCTGCTGCTGTTGTTATTCACGCGAATTTGACCAGTCAAGTTATCAGTAGTGCCATTGATGGACGCCCATTGATTAAAGTCTTAGCCAATCCAGTCGAAGGGGTAATGGTTTTGTGTTGGTCGTTTCTGGGTGCAGCCGGAAGTTTAGTTTGGCTAAAGAATAAATGGTTGAATCCCAAAACCTTACTTCAATTATTTGCCCTAGGCATTTATATTATATTGGCAAGTGGTTGTAGTTTAATCGGTACTTATCTCTTATTTCTAGCCGGGTGGTGGTTACCTGTAATTCCCTCATTACTCGCCTTGACGGGTTCAGCCGTTATCACTGCCGATTATCAGAGTCGGCGGTTACAGCAGGAAGCCCAACAGAAATATCGCCGTATCTTTGAAAATGCCCTAGAAGGTATTTTTCAGACCACTCTTGATGGACGCTATCGCAGTGCGAATCCGGCGTTGGCAAAGATTTATGGGTATAAGTCTCCAGAGGAGTTAATCGCCAGTATTACTAATATAAAAACTCAGCTTTATGTTGACCCAAAGCGGCGAGATTATTTTATTCAACTGATGGAAGAACAAGGAGAAGTTGTCGGCTTTGAGTCCCAAGTTTATCGCCGGGATGGCAGCATCATTTGGATTTGTGAACATGCGCGATCGGTTTGTGATGATCAAGGAAATGTTCTCTACTATCAGGGATTTATTGAAGATATTAGTGAACGGAAACAGGCGCAAGTCGAGCGTGAAGCGTTTACTAGAGAACTTTTCCAGTTGAATCAATCCTTCTCTCAATTTGTACCCCGGCAATTCTTGCAGTTACTAAAAAAAGACAGTATTTGTGATGTTAGACTAGGCGATCAATCTCAGCAAAATATGTCAGTCCTCTTTGCGGATATTCGCAACTTTACGAGTCTATCAGAGGCGATGAAGCCGCAAGAAACCTTTAATTTTATTAATCGCTATCTTTCCTATATGGAACCTGCAATTATCGAAAATCAAGGCTTTATAGATAAATATATTGGTGATGCAATTATGGCGTTATTTAGTGGCAGTGCCGATGATGCGGTCAACGCCGCAATTGCTATGTTGCAACACTTAAAATGCTATAATCAAGAGCGACAAAAAGCTGGAGAATCTCCGATCGAAATCGGGATTGGTATTAATACTGGCTTGATGATGTTAGGAACAGTGGGCGGTAAAACCCATATTAATAGTACGGTGCTTAGTGATGCTGTGAATTTAGCCTCTCGCTTGGAACATTTGACTAAAGAGTATGGGGTATCGCTGCTGATTTCACATTACACTTTTGACCATTTGCGTGACCCTTCTAACTATTCGTTTCGTCTCATTGGTCGGGTCAAGGTTAAAGGTAAATCCCAAACCGTGTCGGTGTTTGATGTGTTTGATGCTGATCCGCCTCCGGTTCGTCAGCGGAAGCTGAAAACAAAGACAATGTTTGAACAAGCGTTATGCCTTTATTCGCAACGAGAGTTTAGTAAAGCGGCTAAATTATTTCAATGGTGTCTAGAGTTTGTGCCTGAGGATAAAACCGCTAAAATCTATCTGCAACGCTGCCATAGGTAGAGATGTAATAGGCTAGATTGACACACAGGTAACACACAGTTTTAATTTTATAAAAATTTTAATCTTCCTCCAAAAGAGTACGGGTATGGTTACGACGGGACTGTATAGAGAAAAAGAACCGAATCATTGGGTTTAACCTCTTGTCAATGAATTTTACCGGATTTTTTGTCTCAAATCCAGTTCAACTGATGAATCCAGTTAATCTTATAGCAATCGCCATAGCGGTTAGGACGCATCATTTTGTAGAGACGTTGCATGCAACGTCTCTACAACTCAAAAGCCTAAACAGTCGGCAAGCATTAAAATGGTTCTGCTATTTTGGACTTGTATCCAGTCAGATTTTTTATGCAGCAAAGATTAATGCCCAACTGGTTCCTGATGATACGTTAGGTGCAGAAAATTCAATCGTTGTTCCCCAAGAGGCGCGGGATTTGATTCAAGGCGGGGCAAGACGAGGGAGTAATCTGTTCCACAGTTTCCAGGAGTTCAATGTTGATCCCGGACAGCAGGTTTACTTTGCCAATCCTACGGATGTTGACCATATTCTCACTCGTGTTACGGGAACGAATCTATCCAATATTTTTGGCACTCTCGGTGTGGAAGGGGCGGCAAGTTTATACTTAATTAATCCTAATGGAATTATTTTTGGTCAAGACGCTAGGTTAGATGTAACAGGGTCATTTGTGGCGAGTACGGCGGATGGGATTCGCCTGGGTGAACAGGGATTATTTTTGGCAACAGAACCGGAAAAAAGTACCCTTCTATCGATTCAGCCAGGGGTATTCTTTTTTAATTATTTGACAGGTGAATCGGCAACGATTACCAACGCAGGGAATTTATCGGTGGGAGGGAATCTTACTCTAGCGGCTAATACTCTTAATTTACAAGGTCAGCTTATCGCTGGGGAGAATCTTACTCTGCACGCTAATCATACTGTAAATATTCGAGACAGTCTGGTAAATCCGTTCATCGCTAAGGCTGGCGGAAATATGCAGGTACAAGGCGATCGCACAATTGATATTTTTGCCCTGAATCATCCGGATAGTGGTGTTTTCGCCAATGGGGATATGGTATTCCGTTCGGCTAATCCGGTGCAAGGAGATGCCCATTTTTGGAGTGGTGGCGAGTTTCGGATTGAACAGCTTGATGGGAATCTGGGAACTCTGAGGAGTCCCAATGATCCGGTGATTCGCAGCCGTGGGGATGTTTTAATGGGGGCTTATCAAGGCGCTTCACTGCATATTTTTGCTGGTGGAAGTGTGACGATTCCGGGTGGTGTTTTGATTGATAATGTCGATGCCGAAAATGGCATTGTTGAGACGATTACTCTATCTGATGGCACATCCATATTAATTGATGGGAAAACTCAACCCACTCTGGATATCCGCGCTGGAACAACCGCTTTTGGGATTCCAGGCGTTAATGGGATTCCATCGAATGGAATTATTGTTCCGCCGTTCCCCAATCTCCTGGAAAGTCCCACCCGTGCGACGATTTCCATTGGCAATATTGTTAACCCAGGTGGAACTGTATTTTTAACTAATCAGTATCAGCCGAATCCATCGTTAGCCGGGGGGATAACGGTTGGTTCAATGAATACCCAAGGAATGATCGCAGGGGGTACGATTATTATCGACTCTAAAGGATTAATTGATACCACGTCTGGTACAATTGATACCAGTTCTTTGGGTGAAGCTGGTGATATATTACTTCAAGCTGTTGGTGATATTGGAGTGAGTGATATAAATACCAATGGGCAAATTGGCGGTCGTATTTCTCTGAATAGTGGCGCAACCCTAACTATCGATAATTCAATTATTACTAGCGTTACCCGTTTAGGCAAAGGCGGTGATATTGAACTTTTTGCCCCGTCTCTGGTGTTGAGTGGTGGGTCGAAAATTTTTAGCGTTACGGTTGGTTCTGGACAAGGGGGTAATATTCAGATTAATGCTGATTCAATTCGCGCCGACGATAACTCGGATATTAATACGATATCAGCGAGTCTAAACGATAACGCTGATATCAATAACATTATCGAAATTCTAGGTTCACCGACGGGTGACATTGCAGATCTCATCCAATTTTTACCCGCTAATAATACATTGGGTAGCATTTCCGGTTCAGGAGGTAATATTCAGGTTAGCGCAGAATCTATTACCTTGGCAGATGAATCGAATATTGCCACAGCAACCTTTGCGAATGGTGGACAGGCGGGAAATGTGAGGATTAATGGGACGTCAGTTAACCTGTTGGATGATGGTACTGTAGGTTCACTAACCTATGGGGCGGGTGATGCTGGACATTTAACCCTAAATAGCCGCCAGTTACTGATTCAAAATAATAAAATTAAGTCAGAGGTAGGAACGGGAATTTCTACAGCAGCCCGCACCAATAGTAGTGGTGATGCTGGAGATTTAATCATCAACGCCGAATCCATAGAAATTATTGGCAATGAACCCGGTGCGGCTGTTGCGCCAACTGACCTCAATACCCTCTTAGAGTTAGCTAAGTTGCGAACAGGTTTGACCTCTGCAACTCAAGGAAGTGGAGATGCTGGAAATGTCACGATTAATAGCGATCGCTTGGTGGTGCGAGATGGTGCTGGAATTGCGACGTCGGCTGACTTCACGAGTACAGGAACCGCCGGAACTTTGCGCGTGAATGCGACTCAGATAGAATTGCAAGGAAAGGGAGGAATAACCACGTTAACCCTAGGTTCTGGTGATACTAGAGCCGGCAATTTGTACATCAACGCTGAGCGTGTGACGCTTTTGGATGGCGCCGGAATTGGTACGGGGACGCTATCAGGTAATGGTGGTAATATTATCCTCACCGCAACGGATTTATTACTGATGCAAAATAACAGTTTAATCACCACTACAGCCGGACAAGCTGGGGCGGGTGGAGATGGTGGCGATATCAATATTGATGCTAAGTTTATCGTCGCGGTTCTGGATGAAAATAGTGATATCGCGGCTAATGCTTTTGAGGGAAATGGCGGAAATATTGACATAACTACGCAAGGCATTTTTGGCTTGCAGGTGAGTGATAAACTTACCCCAAATAATGATATTACGGCGAGTTCTCAGTTAGGCATTGATGGCAGAATTACGATTAATACTCCCAATGTTGACCCCTCTCGTGGCTTAACTGAATTGCCTTTTAATTTTACTGATCCATCGAATCAAATTATTGCGGGTTGTCCGGCGGATACCGGGAATCGCTTTACGGCTATCGGACGCGGCGGTATTCCCGATAATCCCCGTGACTATTTGCCAGGAAATGCGGTTTGGCAAGATCGGCGAAATGTGGCAGCGTTTCCTGATAATCAACCTACTGTAACCCTTCCATCTGAGACACCTGAAAAGCAGATAATTGAAGCCCAAGGTTGGATTGTGAATGAAGAGGGTACGGTGATTCTAACGGCTGAATCGAGTGGAGGAAACCGAGGGGATTTTGGGGGAGTATCGTCTTCGTGTGGGGGCATAAATGACTTAGATTAAATTTAATGGGTGAGATTGCAATTATATTTTCTTAACGCAGAGGAACGCAGAGGTTTTCGCAGAGGGCGCAGAGGTGATTGAAGGATTGGGGGCGAAAATTTTATAGAATGGGGGAAATAACTGGAGATGATTGGACAAATAACAAAGGACGAATAACCAATGATAACAGTAACTCGTACTGATTTACCCCCACCATTTCCTGATCATACTCAACTTCCCGAATCAGATGGTACGTTTGTGAAAAATTTCCAGGCGCATCCCCAAAGCATTATTTTAACCGATTCTATTGGCTCAGTTTTGCGGCAACTTCATCCTGATAATCAATATGCTATTGGACAAGATTGTGGGATTTATTGGCGTGAAACTGATCCCCCAGAAAAAGGTGCTGAAGCACCGGATTGGTTCTATGTTGCTAATGTTCCGCCGCTTCTGAATGGAGAAATTCGCCGTTCTTATGTCCTGTGGCGAGAATTCATGGCACCAACGATTGCGATTGAGTTTGCTAGTGGAGATGGAGAAGAGGAACGGGATGCTACACCCTTATCCGTTTCGGCGGAGGGAAAAACGACGAAACCGGGTAAATTTTGGGTTTATGGACATATTATTCGCATTCCTTACTATGCCATTTACGAAATTAAAAATGGCAAATTAGAGGTGTATCATTTGCAAGATTTTTCCTATCAACGGATAGACCCGAATGAACGGGGTCATTATTCTATTCCACCGTTAGGAGTAGAACTGGGACTTTGGCAGGGAACGTATCAAAATCAAACTCAACTCTGGCTGCGCTGGTGGGATAGTGAAGGGAATCTTTTACTGATTGGTGAAGAACGGGCGGAATTGGAACAGCAACGAGCAGAAACTGAACGACAACGAGCGGAAACCGAACGACAACGAGCGGAAAAAGCCGAACAAAAAGCGGCAAAATTAGCTGCACGATTACGGGAAATGGGAATTGACCCGGATGCCAACGACTTAGAGTAAATGAGGGGTTATGAAACGGTTAAGAAGAAGCAGTAAAAAGCAACTATTTTTCTGGGGATTAGTCCTAGTCACTTGCTTCGTGATGGTGACGGTTCGTCCTGTCGCGGCACAGGATTCTTCTAACCGTTTTTTGACCTCTCACCCTACCCTTCTCCTACAAGGAGAGGGGAGACAGATAGATAATTCTAACCTTGTCAGTCAAGGTAAAACTGACGATGAAACTGGACATTTAGCTGATACAATAAAGACTTGGCAAGAGGCGGTAAAGAATTATGAAAAAGCTGGCGATCGCACGAATCAAGCGTTAGCCTTACATTACTTATCCTTAGCCTATCAAGACGTGGGACAATGGCAACAAGCAGAAGCGGCAATTACTCAAAGCCTTGACTTACTCCAACCCCAAGCCAATCCCGCGATTCTAGCCCCCATTTTAAATACCAAAGGAAGTCTGCAACTGGTAATGGGACAACCCCAGGCGGCGCTAGACACCTGGAAACAGGCGGAAACTATTTATGCCCAAGCCGATGATCAGATGGGGGTATTGGGGAGCAAAATTAATCAGGCTCAAGCATGGCAAAGTTTGGGAATGGTTCAGCGATCGCGGCAACTTCTCGAATCGGTACAGCCACAGCTAACCACCCAACCGGATTCTATCATGAAAGCGACTGGATTACGCAGCCTGGGTAGGGTCTGGGAAGCCATCGGTGATTTGTCAGCCGCCCAGACTCTCTTACAGGAAAGTTTAGCTGTAGCACAACTCCTTAATTCTGCCCCCGATATCAGTGCAGCTTTGTTGAGTTTAGGTAATATTAGCCGCAACTTGGCAGAAATGCCAGCAGCATTAGCCTACTATCAACAAGCTGCCGAAATTGCCACGACTCCTCTGTCTCAAGTCCAAGCCCAACTCAACCAACTTAAGCTACTGATTCATCTAGAAAAGTTTACCGACGCCCAAGAATTAGTTCCCCAAATTCAACGCAATCTGTCCCAGTTGTCTCCGAGTCGAGAGGCGATTTATGCCCAAGTTAACTACGCTGAACGTTTAATCGAACTCGTCGAAACCTCCGGCTTAGGTTCTCCAAACCTTGCCAATTATCAAACCATTGCCCAACAGTTAGCTGATACCCTACAAGCGGCAAAAACCTTAAACGATAAACGGGCAGAATCGCTGAGTTTAGGCATCCTCGGAAAAGTATACGACAAAACTCAACAATGGTCTCAAGCGCAAGATTTAACCGAACAAGCCCTATTTTTGTCTCAGAGTATCAACGCTGCTGACTTATCCTATCAATGGTACTGGCAACTGGCACAAATCCTGACAAAGGTAGGCGATAAACAAAGCGCGATCGCGGCAAATAAACAGGCATTTGATACGGTACAATCCTTACGGGGGGATCTGGTTGCCATGAATGCGGATGTGCGGTTCTCCTTTCAAGAGAAAATTGAACCCATTTATCGTCACTTCGTCAGTCTTTTATTAGACTCTCCCTCACCCGAACATCTGCAACAAGCCCGGACTGTGATTGAATCCTTACAATTAGCGGAACTAGAAAACTTTTTCCGCACCGCCTGTTTAGAGACGCAAGCCGAACAAATTGATACCGTCATCGAAAAAGGTGATACGAAGGCGGCGGTGATTTACCCGATTATTTTACCCAACCGTTTAGCGGTGATTCTTTCTTTACCGGGACAACCTCTACAGTCTTACCAAACCAATGTATCTTCCCAAGAAATTGAAGCCACAATCAGCCGTTTACGCCAAACCATGAGTCCGGCTTTATCGAATAAAGAACGGCTCAAGCTTTCTCAAACGGTTTATGATTGGTTGATTCGTCCGATTGACAATCAATTAACCAGTAACCAGATTAAAACCTTAGTCTTTATTCTGGATGGTGTTTTGCGGAATATACCCATGACAGCCCTCCATGATGGTAACCAATATTTGATTGAGAAATACAGTGTGGCGTTAACACCAGGATTGCAGTTACTTGAACCGCGATCACTCAGACAAGTGGCACTATCTTCTTTAACAGCAGGATTAAGCGAAGCCCGTCAAGGCTTTGTCGCCTTACCAGCAGTTGAACAAGAAATTAAACAAATTAGTAATGATTTACCTTCAGAAATTATATTGAATGAAACCTTTACTCGTGCAACAATAGAAAAGGAACTCAAAAACCCTTCCTTTAACATTCTCCATCTTGCCACCCATGGTCAGTTTAGTTCTCAACCCGAAGACACGTTTATTCTTACCTGGAATGAACGTGTCAATGCTAATACCTTATCTGAATTGCTTAAAACGAGAGAACAAAGCAATTCTGAACCGATTGAACTGTTAGTCCTCAGTGCTTGTCAAACGGCAACTGGAGACAAACGAGCCGCGTTAGGATTAGCTGGATTAGCTGTGCGTTCTGGCGCTCGGAGTACGATTGCTACGCTTTGGTCGGTGAATGACCAATCTACTGCCGATGCGATGATTGAATTTTATCATCATTTGCGCCAAGGTGATGGCAACCGAGCGGAAGCACTGCGTCAAGCTCAGTTATCATTATTAAAGCAAGAAGCCTATCAGCATCCCTATTACTGGGCACCTTTTGTTTTAGTGGGGAATTGGCTGTAATTATTAATCAGAAAAACCAGGTTTCAAAAACGTATTACTTTTGGGTCAGAGTTTGCTCAATTCCAACTAAACATAAATCTGAGGAGGATTGAAATCATGAACATAGTTAAATCTTTATCCCTATTCGGCATAGCGTTATCCTTGTACGTGTTAGTCGGTTCGGATTTAATGGCACAATCTAACTCAATTAATACCCAGTTGTGGGTAACCTTTGATCCGCCAAAAGAAGGAACTCCATACGATACAACTGGTGGCGCATCTCGGGGAACCTGTCCGGGGGATGAACTCATAGGCGATGAAGGCTTATCCTCGTTAATGCCCACCCATAGCGAAACGGATATCGAACGTCCCAGTTTTGCCGTATATCTTCCCAAAACCGGAGCTAAACAAGTATTTTTCAGCTTAAAAGATGCTGATGAAGACTATTTTTATCAGGCACAATTGCCACTACCGACAACTCCGGGTACGTATCGTTTAGAGTTGCCAACCGATGCTCCAGCACTAGATTCTAATATAGAATATCAGTGGTCTATAGGGTTAATATGTGGGCAAGCTGTCGATCCTAATGATCCGAGAGTTGGTGGGATGATTCTGTATAGGAGTCCCTAATGCAGGGTGGCAGAAATAGAGGAATGTTAGGGGTCAGGAGTGAGAGGTTATAGCGGTACTAAGACAGGTTATTCTCTGTGTCAATCTGTGTCCCTGACAATTCAGTGTTCTCAATTGTGGATAATTTCCATACCCTAAACCGACAATGTTTCCTCCCTGGTAAGTTTCTAGAACCCAATCCAACCCACGATTCCCTTACGAGATAAGGCGAAGAATTTGTTCGTGGATTCCCCCTCCCATCACCAACGCTGTGAATATGTGGCGCTGGTGAACAAATTTTAAGGATGGGAGAATTTCACGATGTCATTGGATGGTAAAAATAAGCCGACTCGAACGGGAATTGGATTAACGATTATCGTCTTGGCGATTGAAGGATTAGACGAACTTGTGGATGGCGTGTGGGGTGCAGCCTATCCGTTGATTCGTAATGATTTGCATCTTTCCTACCTGCAGGTGGGACTGTTGCTGACTATACCCACGATCGTCAGTAGTCTGATCGAGCCAATCTTAGGTATTTTAGCTGATTTAGGTCAGCGACGGCAATTAATTTTAGGGGGAGGGATAGCGTTTGCGATCGCGCTAGTCCTGATTTCCCTAAGTGATCACTTTTTCGGATTATTAGCGGCGCTCGTGTTGTTTTATCCCGCATCGGGAGGCTTTGTCAGTCTTTCTGAAGCAACGTTAATGGACATGGAACCCACACGCCACGAGTATAATATGGCACGTTGGGCATTAGCGGGTTCGGTGGGAAACGTGATTGGACCCTTGATTTTAGCGAGTGCGATCGCATTGGATCAAAGTTGGCGAAGTGTGTTTCTCGGATTGGCGGTACTCACGGTATTACTGGTAAAAACACTGTGGCACTACCCGATTGTACCTGCAACAGCATCCGCTACAATTGATCAACCCCTGCACAGCTTCAACCAGGGTATCCATCATGCTATCAACGCCTTAAAACGCCCTCAAATACAGCGTTGGTTAACGTTATTACAATTTGCGGATTTAATGTTAGATGTTTTGCAGGGTTTTTTAGCTTTGTATTTTGTCGATGTTGTCGGCGCAACCAGTACGCAAGCAAGCTTGGCTATCACCGTCTGGTTAGGATTTGGCTTGTTGGGCGATTTTTCGCTTATTCCTTTACTTGAACGGATACGAGGATTAAATTATTTGAGGGTTAGTGCCATCATAGTCTTGTGTCTTTATCCAGCGTTTTTAGTTATATCCAATATCCCGATCAAGCTGATTATGCTTGGCTTATTGGGTTTCCTCAATTCAGGTTGGTACTCAATTCTCCAGGGGCGACTGTACACAGCAATGCCGGGACAAAGTGGTACAGTGATGACGTTAAACAACCTGGCGGGTTTAGTGGGGGGTTTAATGCCGCTTGTCTTGGGTTGGGTTGCTCAACAGTATGGTTTGTCACAGACAATGTGGATGTTACTTGCAGCGCCTATAACCTTGCTCATTGGACTTTTTGTCGAATAGGTTGTAGGTTGAGTTGACGCCTGTTTCCCAAGAAAATCTCAGGTTCGTATAGGAGATATAAATGGGGATGGTGTTGATGACTTGATTATTGATACCAAGGGGGGTGAAGCAAACTTGCGTTAGCTAAAGATTTTATAACAACCAGGCATTAAGCGAAAATTAATTCAATCTTAACCCCAAAAATCCTTTGTAAAAACTATGGCTATTTTTTTAAAGTTTAAGTTAAACTAATTATAAGAATAAAATACATTTGTTATGATGGGCTTGATTCAAACAATGAACTTTGCTGGAATCAAACCTCAAACTCTCACCCCATCAATTAAATTAAGTGCATCAATCTCCTAATTTGAGTAAACCCTAAAAAAACTGAATTAGAATTGTGCTTGTTCAACAATTAGATAAGCTGACGCTCGATTCAACCTTGGCTCACCTCCCTAGCCATGACTTTCAAGTGGAATTAACCACATTAGGTCAGGTTGTCGCCCAAGAATTCCAGCAGCATGCAGAACTCCCCGGTGTGATCATTACGGATGCCAATCAAATTATCGGCGTGATTTCCAGAACCCAATTTTTTGAGTGGCTCAGTCGTCCTTATGGGTTAGAGACGTTCCTCAAACGCCCGATTCGCTCGTTGTGGAAGATGATTGCCAAAACAGAAGGAATTTTAAATACCGAAAAATTAGCCGAAAAGTACCTGCTGCTGAGTAACACTTGTTCCATAGAAAAAGCTGTAAAATTAGCACTCAATCGTCCTGCATCGTTAGCTTATGAGCCGATTATGATTGAAAGAGAAGATGGGCAGCAACGGTTGCTGAATATGCAGGTTTTGCTTTTAGCTCAATCTCGCTTATTTGCCCTAGCTAAAGAAGCTGCTGAAGCAGGGAACAGAGCTAAAAGTGAGTTTTTAGCTAACATGAGTCATGAACTGCTCACGCCTCTGAGTACAATCCTTGGCTTCAGCCAACTGATCAGCCGCGAATCATTTCTTTCTCCTGAACACCAGCACTATTTAGACGTAATTAAGCATTCAGGGGAACATCTATCGAAATTACTTGATCAGATTCTGTTGGGGAAAAACACAACATCGGCGTTTGATAGTCAGATTGCCATTGCCAAAGCCGATAAAATTCAGACCTCTCAAAAAAATCGCCAAGTGATTAGACTAGCACCAGCTCAACTCCATTATCGGGTTTTGCTGGCGGAACATCGTCCACAGATGCGGATTTTTTTGGTTAAGATGTTGACATCTATTGGCTTTTGTGTTCGCGAAGCTGAAAATGGTCAAGAAGCAGTGGAAATTCGCTCCAGCTATTTACCTCACCTAATTTTAATGAATATGCGAATGCCGATAATGGATGGCTATCAAGCCACTCGCCGAATTCGCTCTGTCGAGAAGTTCCGCCGCAGCTTTTCTCAAGAACAAGCAACCGTGATTATTGGCTTGATTTTTAGTGCTTTTTCTGAAGACAGTTCCCAGGTTTTATCAGTCGGATGCAATGATTTTATTTGTCAGCCTTTCCGCGAGGAGGTGCTTTTGGAAAAAATCGCTCAACATTTAGGAGTGCGCTATCTGTACAAGGAGTAATTTTCTGCCTATCTACGATTAATTTGAAAGTTTATATAAAAACTTGCCTACTGCAAAAGTGAGAACTTAAATTAATGAAGATAGCCCTCAAGACGTACAGAAAGAGAACTACACAGTGTCTTTGCTTCCCGTTGTCGAGTAGATCCCCGACAACTCCTACGAAGTCGGGGATCTGGCTTGGACTTGGTAGTAGTATTAGACCGCTACGAAAGACTCCTGAGTCAGATTACTCGCATCCACCTGATTCAGAATCGCCAACGTCTCGTTGTCTAACCCAATCAGCGTATTGTCGCCATCCTGAGTGATAGTTAACTCTCCAAATGTCAGGTCTCCGACCAAACCGATGAAATCTTCACCACCATTGAAATCAACAATCGTGTCGGTTCCTTCACCCGCAGCCAGGACAAACGTATCACTTCCCTGACCCCCAGAGAAGTCATCGCCGGTCAAGGTATCATTACCCAAACCGCCGCGCAGGATATCATCCCCATCATCACCCCAGATTTGGTCGTCGCCGTCTTCACCCAAGAGGATATCATTACCCCCTTTACCGCCAATCCGGTCATTCCCGTTACCACCGTAAATCACGTCATCCCCGCCGACTTGACCGCCAGAAGAACGACTGTTGCGATCGCCCCGCAGTACATCGTCACCATCTTCACCGACAATGATGTCATGACCCATCTCGCCAGCAACGGTATCATCGCCGTCACTCGCCAAGATCAAGTCATCCAGGTCAACCTCACCCACGAGGGTGTCACCATCAGAACTGGCTTGGATAATACTACCTTCGGGATAACCCGGTTCAACCCCACCGATGTCTGGATCATAACCCAGCGTCGGGTCAAAACCATTGGTGTCATACGCCGGTAAGTCATGCACCGAGGCATACTTGTTATAGGTCGTCACATCCCAGGTAGACGAGAAACCCGTCCAGCCATCACTCAGTTCACCCCAATCATGCCAAGCAAGTCCATTATCTTCTCCATACAAATAACGGCTACCCGCAATTTCATGCTCAATGTTCATCCCGTCACCGATGAACAAGATCACATGTTCCACCCCGTCTTGAGTGGCTTGATTCATCGCCTGGTAAATCTGGGTATTATCCACGATATCTGTCCCCGGATACCAGGAACCCGCATACTCTGAGAACGACGTCGCACCTGCACCACGAGCGGACAAAGTTACCAGTTCATTGGTATGATTCGTGGTGTGGTAGGAGACTTCCCCATCCGGATACAACCAGGGACTGCCATAACCACTATCCCCACTGGCTTCCACCTGCTGCGGTAAGTCACCTTTACCCAGTACCTCTTTGTTGCGGAGATAGCTGTTGGAATGGTCAGAGGTGACGATCATTAAAGTATTAGACCAGTCCAAATCATCGCCAGGTTGAGCGATAAACGCTTCTGCGGCTTGCACAGCTTGGTCTAAATCCCAAACCCCGCCAATCATCGTTTCAAAGTTATTACCGTGGTTTGACCAGTCGATATCCCCCTGCTCAAACATGACGAAGAAACCATCGGGATCTTGATTGAGTACCGATAACGTCGCATTCGTTGCTTCCGTCAACGTGGGATTCTCCACACTACCGGGAGTGACAGATGGATTCCCTGGCGTATCAGACGCCTGATGGAAATCGAAATTGCCACCCTCACCACCAAACAAGCCGAAGAGTTTCTCCCCAGCATTAACATCGATCGTCTCGGCGGCTGTCAGTAAAGCATCACCGCCATTAACATCGGCTGTCCATTCCACAAAGGTATAGCCAGCGTCACCAGAGTTCAGCGCATTGTAATCCGACTCTGAGAGATAGCGAAAACGACCATAGGTATTGGGATGACCCCCACCAATCACCACATCAGGCTGAGTGGTGTTGATGATTTCATTGGCGATTTCAAAGTAGTTGTTACGATTAACGTTATGGCTCACAAACGCCGCAGGTGTGGCGTGGCTGAAGGGTACGGTGCTAACGACACCGATGGAAAAGCCTTGGTCACTGCGTAATGTTTCTGCAATCGTTGTTAATGCACCATCGGCTGGATCACCCGTTAGCCAAGCAATATTGCCAGCATCGGTTTTCTGCCCTGTGGCGATCGCGGTGGCGGCGGATGCTGAATCGGTTGCTGGTTCTTTGCCGTCGATCTGTTTCAGGAAATAAGCGTCACGAATTAGAGTTTCTGACATGGGTAAGGTAAAGTAACCTACCATAAAGCTACTCCTAGAATGCTTATTGAACGTGTCTGGAAAGATCGACCTCTCTAAGTAAATACTCCTAGTGCAAGTTTAACTCGTTATTATTATTCGGTTAAAAAGGGTTTGATTGTAATGTTTTGAAAATTATCTACAAATTATTTAATCGACTCAATGAAACGATGGGCAATAAGAGAGTTTTTTGTATCTTTGGATGAAGGTAGGTTAGCTGATCCGGCGATCAGTTCCCCACGCTGAATTAACAGCGTGGGATGAATCCGGTTTTAAATCACCAGAAAAGAAGTCTCAGTTAAATTAGCGACATTCACCTGATTGAGAATAGCCAACACCGTATCATCTGCCGATTTAATTAAGGTATTCCCGTTTTGTTCACTAAAGGACAACTGACCGAAGGTGAGACCATTCGCCAAACCGATCGCGTCAGTTCCCACTTCAAAATCAACAATGGTGTCCGTTCCTTCTCCCACAGCCAACACAAAGGTATCACTCCCTTGACCACCAGAGAAGTCATCACCCGTTAAGGTGTCATCACCCAGACCGCCGTAGATAATATCATCGCCATCATCGCCCCAGATTTGATCATCACCAGCTTCACCCCATAGGGTATCATTACCACTCTTACCACCGATGCGATCGCTCCCTGCACCCCCGTAGATGATATCATCACCCCCAGCTTCACCCACTTGGGCGCTACGGCTATTCCGATCGCCCCGCAGTACATCATCACCATCGCCACCTCGGATCACATCATCACCAAGTTCACCAGCAGCGAGGTCATTCCCAGCAAAGGCGAGAATTAAATCCTGATTTGGGGTGCCAACCAGGGTATTTGCCGCATCCGTTCCCGCGATCGCGCCTTCACCGAGGACGGTATCGCTACGAACGTCTAGGTTTTGAATGCGAGTGTCGAGTGCAGGAGGTACATCTTGATTATCAAAGGGCGTTTGGCTATAATTATCAGCCAAATACTCCGCTAATGCATCTTGTTCAGAACCATCAACTGTAAAGGTTGCTAACCCTGTGCGAGGTGCATCGTCGGTTTTTGCCAAGTTGACTTGATTGGCAGAGTCTCCCATGGGGAAGGGATAGCCATCACCACCACCCGCGAGAAAGCCTAATGTGACCATACGGAAGCTGCGATCGGGATTGCCAATTAGTTCACCATTGGCAACAACCACATCCGTGACATTACCATCACCATCCTGAATCGCTAAGGATTGAACCCGATCGCCGACGGGCAAATCAGCATCAAAACTAAACGCCATCCCTCCAACTTGGGGAAACCGCCCCGGCGTTGCACCGGGTTCTGTCTGGGAAACCCCATGTTCAATAATCTCCAGGAGTTCTTGGGCGGTTACCGTGACTAAGGTTAACCCGTTGTTGAAGCGGAGGGAGTTGGAAATATCCAGTTGAGAAATATCGCCTTCTTCCTTACCAGCGAGGGGGTTGGGTTGGGGCGGGAGTTTGAGTATATCTTCGGGTTCTGTTGAACCAGGAGGATAGGTGACGACACCGATGTTATCCCGAATCCCGCCACCATTTTTCAGGGAAATCACCACACTGGGGTCAGACTCTTGCGCGATCGCTAGGTTCGCATCGGCGGTAAGATTTCCCAAGTTGGTTTCTTGGGTGCGAACATCGCTGCGTGTCCCATTAAGAAAGACATCGGTATTACCAAAAATATTACCCTCTTGGCTAGCGATGACATCCCGCAACTCCTGGGTAATGTCCACAATATCGGGGTCAGGAGTGCCACCCACAGCGGCGACGCCTTCCTCATCGGTGGCGTAAGCACCACTGATCTTGGGGTCGATGCTATCAGGAATAATCACACCGTTCTCGTCAAAGTCAACCACCAAGCGACCCACATATTTATAGTTCCCATCGGTGTTAACTACAGCAACGGGATTGCCATCAGCCGCTGTCTTTAGAATCGGATAAGCACCTTCCACTTCATCGCCGGCGCGAAGGCGATCCGTTTCATCAGCTAGCAGCGTATTGGAACCCCCAGCGACAATAATGTCTACATCTGCCAAAGCGCTAGCCAGTTGTTCTTCAATCCCAATCTGCTGCATGTGCGCCAGCAGGATAACTTTGTTAATATCCGAGTTATTGGTCAGCAGGGTATCTACAGAGTCTTGAATTTCTGTGGCTAACGCCTGAATATCGGCGGGATTAGCCGAATCAAATTCAATCGGCGCAACGCCGACATCACCGGGAGAGGAAATCTGGGGTAATGTTGGCGTCGTCGCACCAACAACACCAATGCGTTCCCCATTCACAGTAATAATGGTATTGCCAGCAATACTGTTCGGAATGGTATCGGCTTCTTGCTCATCTTCAACCACAAGTGGTGCTAAATTTTCATCACTGCTAAAGTCCAGGTTAGCGCTGAGATAGGGAAACTGGGTTCCCGGATAATCACCCTCCGCCGCAATCAAATCCGCGATCGCACCCGTACCCAGGTCAAATTCGTGGTTACCAAAGGCGATCGCTTGAAAGCCTAACTCATTTTGGATTAAGATATCGCCTCGTCCAGCACCACCAAACGCGGTGCGACTGGCGGAGAAAAAGGGACCGGGAATATAGGCATCTCCGGAAGACAAAACGAGGGTATTGGGAAAGTCAACCCCAGGGATACCATCAATATCTTGAGTTTTCAGGGCGTTGAGGACAGCCGAAAAGCGCGGCGCGTCGTCTATCGCTGGGATTCCCCCTTCTTGGTCTGCCGCATGTAGTAACTGGAGTGTAAAGTTAGCCATGTTTAATTAACAAAAAACTCAGGTTGTTCAGGTGTTATCCTCAGCTAGGGCATAAAAGGGAAGAGAAAGCGAATAGAGGAATTTATGCACAGCCCTATCACGGCGGAATTGACCTCTTCTTGTTTTCCCGTGTTTTCCCGTCCTTTTATGTAACCTAAATTACAGATGCCAAGCCGCTTACTTGGTAATATTTCTATTTTTTTTGAGTACAAATATACTCTGCCAAAGTTTTGTAAAGAAATGGTTAATTACTTTTTAAGAATTTACATCTTTATCAAGTCTTTATGTTAAGTGTTTAATCTTTACAGAATCTTCACATAAGTCAGGGTGAGCGCGAGTGCTAGCTTTCGCACCAAGGTGCAGGAGTATCGCCCAAATCCGGGAAGTACGTTAGCAGGATTTTGGCTTGACAGGTGCGATCGCAAACTTTGAGGTATATTTCGTCAATATACAGAACCGTCAGACTCGGATTCACTACCCAATGATTGAGGCGACGTAGGGGCGCATAGACGTGCGCCCTTTTCCCCCGGTGCGCCCTTTTCCCGACGTGCGCTATGAATTCCCCTCATAAGTATAGGAAATTTCTCCATTATTTATAAAAAGTTTAGCATTGTGTTTTTGTTTAAATTTTCTTTGAATTCTGTATTTCCGTTGAGTTAATGGGACATCTTGTGCTTGAAATAAAGCAGAGTTTAATCAGAGATTTACAATTACAGGACAACAACTCAATCCCTCGTTCAATTTGCTCCACTGCATGCTGAACATTAGAACCTTTTAACTCAATATAAACCTCTTGTCCATTAGGCAATATGAGCAAATAGTCGCATCTGACACCTTCTTTAATCACACAATCATCTACATGAACAACTTTTATGGTATCCCGATTTGGATTATGTAATCGAAATTTACTTCGTTTATTTCGACTTCCAGGATCAGTCACAACAATATTAGTATCACTCTTGATTGTTTCACATCCGGCAAAATTTTTCATGGATTGATATCGAGAAGTTGATCAAACTGAATGGCTAGTTCATTTGATACGGCATCAATAATATTCGTATCTATTAATCCGGTTTCAAGATCAAGAATGGAATGGCAATAACCATCCGCTAAAGAATAGACAGCCAGATCATTAGGCTCAAGGAATCTTGATGTCGGAACATAACGCGCTATTTCTTTTTTCTTTTCTTCAGTAGCATTAGCCGCCAAGAATCCGGCTTGAAGGAGATTATTGAAAGCTGTCAATATATAAGGACTATGAGTTGTAATGAAAAACTGTAAGTTATCTTTCCCAGAGTTATAGACTGTAGAAATTAACTCCACCATATCTCTCTGAGCGGCTGGAAAAATATGTGCTTCTGGCTCCTCGATATATATGGATTGACCCCCTATTTTAGGTTTCGACAATGCAATTGATCTAAGAATAAGAGCTAATGGCAATACTTCTTGCTGTCCCGAAGAAGAATTTGAAACACTAATCTTTCTGCCTCCATCCATCTCCAGATAGTCTTCCCCATCTTCTTGAAAATACTTGCCGCAAAGAATTTTTGTATTGAGTATAGCTATTTCTTTATTTAACTGTTTATTATCGCTCCTTCTTCCCAACCTTTCTAGTCTAATCGGATTTTTCACTCTTTCATAGTAATTCCCGAACTCAACCAGAAATGGATCGACAGCTTTGTTCTCAGATAAAAAAGTGAATATACTACTTTTTAGATTCGCAAAAAATGATCGACCTGCTGGAATATACAATTGTGAAAACGTGACAACTTTAGGAACTTTTTGGGCTAAATCACGTAAAAATAAGTGCCGTATATCATAGATTAAATCGAAACGAGAGAGAACACCAACTGGCATATCTTGTTCAGCGGCTTTCTCATTTTGTTTTTGAATGATATTTCTCAAATAAACAAATTCATCTTTAAAAAATCCTGAATAGTTAAGTACCACTTCCGGTGAGCTTTTCTTGTTTTTTCGTTTTCGGTAAATCTCAATAAAATCTTCACCGACATAATAACAAATTCTAAAATTTGCGTTTCCCCAGGATGATGACGGGAAATATTCATAAAATCGGCTTTTGAAATCTTGATCAAGCTCTCTTGTATGTTTTGATCGTTCTGCTGCGTTAATGATTTCAGATATAAAGCTCTTGAAGTAGAATAGTAACTTGGCGACGACACTCTTCCCGCTGGCTTGGGGACCAATCAAAATATTAATGGGTTTGACATCTAGAGTAATATCTTTAATTCCCACAAAATCTTTGATTTCAATTCTTTCCATAATTCACTATCAGTAATATACTCTCAGATTAGTGACAAAAGTGTTATCAGATAAGAGGTTCAGCCATCGCATCAGAAGATTGTATCCAGTAGGATTTTAACCGATCATCGTTCACACTATTACTGGATAAGGCGTTAAGCTAATTGTAGTACATCAGCATCAGAGAAACTTCAGTATAAAATTTTCACCCAAATACAGCAAATTTCTCTGCGTACCTCTGCGCCATCCTTTGCGTACCTCTGCGTTAAAAAAATATAATATGAGTGCGAAGTCTCATGTACGGTTCTCAGGGGAGGGGAGAGGGGCGACCCTCAAACTGTTACCCGACCATTACGCCCAGAAAACATAAGAAATTAGGGCTAAGGTTCCCTTACTACGAACCCAAGCTAATCTACCAAATTAGGTGTGCCACGCCACTACAAAAGTGACATGCGTATCAGGTCATACAGAAAAGGGGAGAAATTTCTCCCCTTCCCCTGCTCCTCGGCTCTCCTGCAAGCTTCACCGAAAACGTTTTAGTCTACTGGCTGTTGCATCTGGGTTGAAGGAGATGCTTCTGGAGGCACAGATTCGATCACATCGACTTCACCTACCCGATTGAGGGGCCAAAAGCGGACGATCGCTCGTCCAATAATATTGTCACGCGGGACAAAACCCCAATAGTGAGAATCGTAGCTATTATTGCGATTATCTCCCAACACCAAATAATTGTCCTCTGGCACCGTCACAGGTCCATAGCTGTATTCGGGTTCCTCTTCGATATATTGTTCCCGCAAGGCTTGATCATTGACATAGACTCGTCCTCCCTTCACCTCCACGGTTTCGCCAGGAAGACCAATCACTCGCTTGATAAAGGCGTCTTTGAAATTTTGCTGCTTGAGTGCATCTGTGGGAGAAAAGACCACAATATCTCCGCGCTGCGGTTGACGGAAGTTATAGCTGATCTTATCAATAATCAAGCGATCGTTAATCTGAAGGGTGGGTTCCATAGAACCCGAAGGGATATACCGCGCTTCTGCCACAAAGCTGCGAATCCCGATCGCGAGAAAAACACTCAAGCCAATGGTCTTGAATCCCTCTACCCAGGGATTTTCTGGCTTTTGTACCGATTGTTTTTCAGGGTCTCGATTTTGGGCACGAGTCATAGCCGTTGAATCACCTTAAGCAATCACGAGTTGGACGATGGAGGAAAATCGGCGGAGGAAAATCAGCCGATTAGTCGGCTCATCTCTTCTAATGTAACCGAAGCGGTTATAACCGACGGGGTTCCTCTAGTAACTGGACAAAATTCGCTCTAAAGTAGGAATACTGAAGCTATTGGGAATTTTAGCATTTTCTTATGTCCTCTGACTCAAGCTTACTCATCCGCCATGCTCGTATTCTCATGCCCACAGGGGACATTTTGCTGGGAGATGTCCTCACTCGTGGTCGAGAAATTGTCCAAGTTGCCCCAGACATCTCAGCTTCGGCAGATAGGGAAATCGACGCGACAGGGTTAACATTGTTGCCGGGAGTCATCGATCCACAAGTTCATTTTCGTGAACCGGGCTTAGAACATAAGGAAGACTTATTTACCGCCAGTTGTGCTTGTGCCAAGGGAGGCGTTACCTCATTTCTGGAAATGCCCAACACTCGCCCCCTAACCACAACTCAAGCCGCCTTAGACGATAAGCTGAAACGGGCATCCGAGAAGTGCTTGGTTAACTACGGCTTTTTTATTGGCGCAACGCCAGCAAATTTGCCTGATCTGCGTGAGGCACAGCCGACCTGTGGGATTAAGATATTTATGGGTTCGATGCGTGGGGGGCTATTAGTGGATAGCGAGGAAGCCCTCGACCCAATTTTTGCCGAGGGAACCCGGCTGATTGCCGTTCATGCCGAAGATCAAGGGCGAATCCGGGAACGGCGGGAAAAATTTGCCGGAATTAATGATCCGGCAATTCACTCCCAGATTCAGGATAATCAAGCCGCCCTAAATGCGACTCAACTCGCGCTGAAACTCTCGAAAAAGTATCAGCGACGGCTGCATATTCTGCATCTGTCTACCGGGGAGGAAGCTGAGTTACTGCGTCAGGATAAACCCGGTTGGGTAACGGCTGAAGTCACCCCCCAACACTTGCTACTTAATACCAGCGCCTACGAGAAAATCGGCACCTTGGCGCAAATGAACCCCCCCTTGCGATCGCCCCAGGATAATGCCACCCTTTGGCAAGCGCTATTAGATGGCGTCATCGACTTTATTGCCACGGATCACGCCCCTCATACCCTAGACGAAAAAGCTCAAACCTATCCCAATAGTCCATCGGGAATGCCGGGAGTGGAAACATCCTTAGCCTTAATGCTAACCCAAGCCATACAAGGACGCTGTACCCTTGCCCAAGTCTCGAACTGGATGTCTACGGCTGTAGCTAAAGCCTATCGCATTCCCAACAAAGGCGCGATCGCTCCCGGTTATGATGCCGATTTGGTCTTAGTAGACTTAGAAAATTACCGTCCGGTGCGGCGAGAGGAACTATTAACTAAATGTGGTTGGAGTCCCTTTGAAGGCTGGAACTTAACCGGATGGTCGGTGATGACTATTGTTGGAGGTAAAGTGGCTTATGAACGGGGCAAACTGCACACAGAGGTACGCGGTCAAGCCTTAAGATTTGATGGGTAAAGTAACCCTTCCCTCTGCCTTTTGCAATACCTTAACCTTACCCTATCCCCTAACAAATGACAAATGACGAATGACAAAGGACAAACACCATGACATTAGAAGCGCAAAAGCGATCGCCACTTAAAGCTATTTTGATCGTCTTGATTGCTTTAATTTTCATTGTTGCCTGTTCTATAGGCGTAACCTTAACTGTTTCAGGAGGAGAGATGTTTGCTGGAAAACGACCCACGAATCTTGGCATTGAGTCAGGGAAATTAACTGCCTGTCCCGAAAGCCCAAACTGTGTCAATAGTCAAGCTCAAGATGCCCAACATAAAATTGATCCGTTAACCTATAAATCAGCACCAGCTAAGGCAATAGCTGACCTGAAAACCGTGATTGAGAACATGGAAAGAACCAAAATTATCACGGAATCAGAGAATTATCTCTACGCCGAATTCGCGACTAAGCTGATGGGGTTCGTCGATGACGTAGAATTTTTCCTAGATGAAGGAGCGAATGTTATCCACGTTCGTTCAGCATCGCGTTTAGGACAATCCGATTTAGGCGTAAACCGTAAACGGGTGGAAACCATTCGCACCAAATTCAACGAACTGCAAACCTAACAGGACTTACGCACAAACGCCACATATATATAGTAGGGTACGGCAATGCCGTGCCCCTACAGGTAGCGCCTGTGCTGTATGGATTATCGATATAGGTAAAGAAAATCCTCGATTTGTTACCGCTAGACCCTTTATAGAAAGTAATGGATAAAGAGGATATGCTTAAAGAGTTAGATGTAGTAACATTAACGCACGATATTCAAGAACATGGACTGAACAGGGGGAGTAGGGGCGCGATTGTTCATTGCTATAAAGATGGACAGGCGTTTGAGGTAGAATTTGTCAGTGAAATGGGGGATACACTGGCTTTACTAACGTTGGAGAAAGCCGATATTCAACTTGAACGAGAAGCAATTCGAGGACAAATTGGGAAAATTCTTGATACTTTACCCGCTGATTTATTGGTCGAGGTGCGAGATTTTGCTGAATTTTTACAACAGAAGCATCAGTGAGTTACTTCAGATCCCCGACTTCTTGCAGAAGTCGGGGATCTTGCTTGGATATACTACACTTCATCAACCAGCAAATAGGCTGTAAGTGATGGGGACTCACTGCTTTTTCATGTCACGAGCCATTTTGCGGAACATATCCATGCTAGAATCGCTAGAATCAGCGCGGCGGCGCTCAAAACGGTTTGGCTGGGGCTGACTCACTGGTTGGTTTTGAGGAGCTGGCAGCGGTTCAGGAGTGGCGCTGATTTGTTTATTGGAACGGATGACTTGCCCAAAAGCAGAGGTTTCTACCTCCTGCTGTAAACCCTCCCCTAGGTTGTCTTTCTTTTTCGCAAACCGCTTCTTCACAGATTTGGGCGATCGCATATAGTTAATATCACCGAACGTCTTGGCGTCGTCTGGCTCTAAGAAGTAGGCTCGCCGTTTTTGGGCTTCTGCTGCTTGTTCTGCTTCGTCTGTCTCCTCATCGACGTACTTGCTCTTTAACCCAAATAAATTACTCAGAAATCCCATAGCGAACTAATCCTGCCTTTAATTGATTACCTTTGTTACTTTATGTTAACAAAGATTAAGGATTATGTCTTTGACGAGTAGAACAGATCCCTTGTCACCATCTCGACGCCGAGGTGTTGTGCCTCTCCTCCATCCCAAATTTCGTGAGCGCTGTTGCTCAAGCTAGCATAGGTTCGAGACTATTATAACTAGGTGTATGATCAGAACTATCATCAAATTCATTCATCGATCCCCACTCAAAATTCTCTAATAAGTATGAGAGCTTATCGTAGGTACTTTTTAGACCGACATAAGATTTAAACTGACGTAGAGGTGGTAGATTGAGACGGGGCTGATTGGGATCTATATCTCTGGGATGAATATAAAGGACAAGCGGTTGCAGGTGATCGTGTTGAATATGAGATAATTGGCTAAGTAAGGTCAAGGGTAGACAACGCAGGTAACCACCACCTAGATATGGAAGTCGTTTTTTACCAACATTTAAGGTAGATGTAGGAAATTCTAGAAGACCATTCGTTAGTCTACAGGGAAGGGGATTAGCAGTGGGAATGCCACCATAGGCGCCATCAGCAGGAAGAATTGAAGCATCGTACTGATATCCCGCTTTGGCAAGAATATCCAGTGCCCACAAAGTAGAAGCAGTGATTGAAAACCCTGGAGCGCGATATGCTTTTGGTTTTTCACCACAGGCAGCTCGGATAGCATCTTCAGCTCTAGTAATATCTTGTTTAAATTCCTCTGGTGTTTGTTGATATACAAGAGTATGAGAATATCCGTGACTACCAATCTGGTGTCCCTGAATTTTTATTTCCTTAACCAGCTCAGGATAGTGTTCAGCCACCCAGCCGAGGATAAAAAACGTCGATCTAGTCTTGTGTTTATTTAGAAGATTGAGAAGCTTTACTGTATTGGATACAATACGGCTTTCCATATTTATCCAATGATTGATATTAGGGATTTGGTCAGTGTTCAAGATGTGAAACCATTCTTCCAGATCTACAGAAAAAATGTTGATAGTCATATTATTTTTATTGCTGTCAAAGCTCACCTCTTGATAATTACTCTAAAACTTACATTGAAATGGTGGGATTTTCTTTTAAAATTTCAGGAAATTTATTTTTATTAATTTTTCTTCAAAATATTTCAATAAAATTAATTAAATCATCTAATTTATTAAGTTAATTTAAGCCTTAAAAAATATTTACTTTTATGTTTTTTTGTCAACCCCCTGAGGAGAGTTAAACTATACAGCCTATCTTCATGTATACTAATAAAACAAGTTACAGAAAGACAACCTAGAAATAACTCTAAGTAAGAGAGGGTCAAATGGATAAGCTAAAACTCCTCAATATTTATTTAGACAACTTATCTAAATCAGAATTACTAGAAAATTTAAAAACTGGTATTCTTTTTACTCCTAATGCAGATCACATGATTAAGCTTCAACAGGATAGACACTTCTTGGAAGTTTATAAGTTGGCTGACTATAAAGTTTGTGATGGGCAAATACTTTTATTTATAGCTAGGCTTATCGGTTTACCCATCAAAGAAAAGATTTCAGGGTCTGATTTTCTTCCAGCCTTCTATCACTATCACAGAGACAATGAAGATATCCGCATATTTCTTTTGGGGGCAAAGGAGGGGGTAGCCAAGAAAGCTCAGACTAATATTAACTCTAAAGTGGGCAGAGAGATTGTGATCGGCGCACATTCTCCATCTTTTGAATTTGAAAAGAATAAAGATGAATGTTCGCAAATAGTAGAGATTATTAACCAATCAGGTGCAACAGTTTTAGCCGTAGGAGTGGGTGCGCCAAAGCAAGAGAAATTCATTTTGCAGTACAAGAATAAACTTCCAAATATTAAGATTTTTATGGCAATAGGTGCAACAATCGACTTTGAGGCAGGCACAATAAAGAGATCGCCAAAATGGATGAGTAAAATGGGACTAGAATCCTTGTATAGATTGTGGTGCGAACCTCGCCGATTATGGAAAAGATATTTAGTCGAAGATCCAGCTATTTTCGGGCTTTTGCTCAAACAAAAACTTAATCTTTATGTTAATCCTTTTGAGACGAAGGAACCTGATAGTATGACAGATTCTGTAATGACAGTTTGATTAGCGGTTCATACCAAATCCGCTTAAGTAACCCTTTTTATTCCTTGGGTACTTTTTCCTTGAAACCTTCTGCCTTCTGCTATAACGCTAATGCTGCGACAAAAAAAGCCCGCCTGTGCGGACTGAATTATAAAAGGGGTAGTAAATTTGGCTTTGGTATGAACAGTCATCTGGACGGTTCACGATGGGATTTAGCTCGATGGCACTAGCCGCTTGCGGAGGGATTCAGCTCGCCGCTTCGCCGTATCATTCTTCGGTTCATGCTTGAGCGCTGCTTCATACGCCTCTAACGCTTGAGCGGTTAGCTGCTTGCGCTCGTAAACGTGACCCAAGTTATTGAGAGCTGTCACATAATCTGGCTCTAGTTTTAAGGCTTCCTTATACTGGCGAATAGCAATATCGTATTGATCTTGGGCAAAGTAGGCAAAACCGAGAGCATTATGAACCGGAGCTAGATTGGTTTCTGAAGCATCCGGAGCTTTAAGTCCCTTTTGGAATAGAATAACGGCTTGAGCAAAGAGTTTCTTGTCCAGATAGATGCTACCCAACTCGTAGTAGTCTTGGACTGATCCTCGCTCTTTTTGCAGCTTTTGCTCCAGCTTGGAGAGGGTGCTTTCGATTTTACGGGTTTTGAACACTTGGCGAATTACTGCCAAAGCTGCAACTCCAAGCAGGACTAACAATATGATTAGATAAATTTGTGGCAGGGTTTCATCCATAATCCTGTGCAACTTATACGGGACGGGTTTCAATCTTTTATAATGGTAAACCCCAAGCGGCAGCACGTTCAGCTAACCACCCTTCGGCGTGCCAACGTGCGATCGCCTGATTGACTTGTTGTCGCAGTTCGGTATATTGCAATCCTTTAGGCATTACCACTGCCAAAGCTGCACCAGATAAGCGATAGGGGAGCAATCGATACTCTGGGTATTGCTGTACCCATCCAGTCAGAACCGTCTGATCAGCGGCAAAGGCGTTAGCGTCTCCCGCCTCAAGGAGAAATAGTGCTTCTTGGTAGGAGTCAACGCCGACTAATTGGGCATTGGGTAAAGCATACTTGATCACCGAGATTGTACTCGAACCCTTGAGAACCGCGATGGTTTGGTTGTCTAAATCGCTCAACAGATTAATTGAGGCATCTTTGGTAATAATTCCTGCACCATCCAAATAATAGGGGATACTGAAATCAACCAAGCGGGCGCGAGACTCCGTTACCGTTACTCTAGCGATCGCAATATCAACCTGATCCTCAAGTACCACACTCAAGCGATCGCGATTCGTCACTGGCTGCAAAACCACAGCCTCTGGACTTCCTAGCAATTCTTTAGCCAGTCGTCGGGCAATATCAATTTCGAGTCCTTGTAGCCTTCCCGTCGCATCGCGAAAGCCCAAGGGACGCAAATTATCTTTTACCGCAACAATTAATTGACCCCGTTGCTCAATTTCTGCCAATTCAGCCGGATAAGCGGATGGAGGTGGTAAAACAGCCACCCCCATCAATCCAAGTGCCACACCGACATTAATAAACCTTTGGGCGATCATCGGTTTCATTTGAGATTAGTGATTGAGCAGCAGGGATTGGAGAAGTGTTGAGTGTGTAGGGGCGGGTTTAGCGAATTAAAGCGCAAGCTATTGATGATAACCTTGGTTCAAAACCCGGCCTCATCTCCCCCTGCTCCCAGACGTGCCATGGCACGTCTCTACATTGCTTCCCCTGCTCCCCCTGCTCCCCCTGCTCCCCCTGCTTCCCCTGCTCCCCCTGCTCCCCCTGCTTCCCCTGCTCCCCCTGCTCCCCCTGCGATCTCAACCGACACACTCTAACGAACTTACTTTGCGCCTTGGCTAGCAAGTTCTACAACCTTTTGAAAGCTGGCGGGATCTAACACAGCTAATTGTGCCAACATCTTGCGATTGATCTGAATATTCGCCTTTTTCATCTGACCCATAAGCTGACTGTAGCTTATGCCATTCTGACGAGCGGCGGCATTAATGCGAGTAATCCAGAGGCGGCGAAAATCCCGCTTGCGCTTGCGGCGATCGCGATAAGCGTTCCGCAGTGCTTTCATCACCTGTTGATTGGCTGTACGGAAGAGTTTGGAGTGAGCACCCCGATATCCTTTCGCCAGCTTGAGAACTTTCTTGCGTCGTTTACGTGCGACGTTACCGCGTTTTACTCTTGTCATTGACTCTTCCTTGACTCTTCCTAATTGATACGAGCTAGATGGTTATACCTGCCACAGTTAGAGTCTGTCATTCTGAACGAAGCGATAGCGGAGTGAAGAATCTCACCAGATGTTTCGCTGCACTCTGTTCGATTCAGTATGACAAAAGCTCAATTTGTGACCATAAACAGTATATTCGTCTAAAGCAGTCTAAAAATAGGGAAGCATCAGGCGCACATTATCGGCATCCCGTTCATTGACCAAGTTCAATTTCGACAGACGCCGCTTCCGTCCTGAGTTTTTGCGCTCCAGCAAGTGGCTCTTAAACGCCTTGCGTCGTCTAATTTTACCGTTTCCGGTGGGTCGAAAACGTTTGGCGGCGGCTCTACGGCTTTTCAGTTTCGGCATAAACAACTTTGAATAAGGACACAATCTACAATTGTACTACTGTTTTGGTCTGTATCGTAAAGATTTAGTCTACACCCTGATCCTGGGTGAGTGTATGCTGAGGATGGTGGTTAGCGGCTGTGATGTGATCACTCCTGTTGAGTCATCAGCTAGTAAGCTTTATCCTGTGGGGGTGTAGCTTTTAGGGTTTGGGTTTTAGGTTAGCACCATCCCCTGTCCTCCTTTTACCACTGGAGTGTACTGGAGATAACATAGGAAAACCCAGCAACTCGTCCAACTCAGCATCGGATAAAGATAGGGACTTGCGACTTAATAATGTACCAAGGAAGCTTGGCTGAGTTCATTAATTCAGCTTTCCTCACTGGTACTTTATTTTTACGCAGCTCCCATATCTTAATATACACTAGCTGGGATCACCATATCTGACCTAATGGTTGCAACCATTGATGTGATAATTACCAAGCAGGATTTTCTGCTTGCGTGTCAATTTCATCTGCATGACTGAATGCCTAGCCAGCGATATATTAAACAGTGCAACAGAAGTATTATCGTTAATATGACTCGAACTAGCTTGTTTTCCCAACTTACGCTAAAGGTTCTCACCCTTCTCGGATTAACCGTTACCTTAACCTCCCTCAATGGAACCAATCCCTTTGCTGTCTCACAAGTCTTAGCGCAAAGCAGGAATCCCTCAGAGGCTGAAGCCAATAGACTATTACAGCAGGGGATTCAGCAATTGCAAACGAGTCAATTTCGGGAGGCGATTGAGTCTTGGCAAAAGACGTTGACTATTTATCAAGACATTGGCGATAGACAAGGTGTCGCTAATTCCCTTAGTAATTTGGGACGAGCTTACGAGGCACTTTCCCGATACCAGAAAGCGATTGATTTTTATCAGCAGTCTTTGTCTATTTATCAAGACATTGGCGATAGACAAGGTGTCGCTAGTTGCCTCAACTATTTGGGAGGAGCGTACAGGAAGCTCTCCCAGTACAAGAAAGCGATTGAATTTCATCAGCAGGCTTTATCTATTTTTCAGGAAATTGGTGATAGACAAGGTGAAGCTAAAGCTCTCAATAATTTGGGAGGAGTTTACACCAATCTCTCTCAATATGAGAAAGCGATTGATTTTTATCAGCAGTCTTTGTCGATTTTTCAGGAAATTGGCGATAGACGAGGTGAAGCGAATTGCCTCAATAATTTGGGATTAACTTACAAAAATTTATCCCAGTACGAGAAAGCGATTGATTTTTATCAGCAGTCTTTGTCTATTTTTCAGGAAATTGGTGATAGACGAGGTGAAGCGAATTGCCTCAATAATTTGGGATTAACTTACAAAAATTTATCCCAGTACGAGAAAGCAATTGATTTTTATCAGCAGTCTTTGTCTATTTTTCAGGAAATTGGCGATAGACGAGGTGAAGCTAGTTCCATCATAGGTTTGGGAAGTGCTTACAACAATCTCTCCCAATACGAGAAAGCGATTGATTTTTATCAGCAGTCTTTATCTATTTTTCAGGAAATTGGCGATAGACAAGGTGAAGCTAGTTCCATCATAGGTTTGGGAAATGCTTACAGCAATCTCTCTCAATACGGGAAAGCGATTGATTTTTATCAACAGGCTTTGTCTATTTATCAAGAAATTGGCAATAGACGAGGTGAAGCTCAATCACTTGGTAATTTGGGAAATGCTTATAACAATCTCTCCCAATACGAGAAAGCGATTGATTTTCATCAGCAATCTTTACCTATTTTACAGGAAATTGGAGATAAAATAGGTAAAGCTAGGACTCTTAACAATTTAGGAGTGGCTTACCGCGCTCTAGGACAAGAACAGAAAGCCAGAGAATTCTTTGAGCAGTCTCAAGCCATTAAGGAAGAAATAGGGATAGATTAGAATAAAGGTAAGTAATACGTCATAAAAAAGACACCGCTAATCCCTATATTAGAAGGCTTTTAAGTCACTTTTAGGACGGAGTGTGATCGCTGGCAAACAGCAACCTCCAATCTCATGGTCCCAACATTTGATGCGAACAGATTCGAGAGGACACTCAGTACAGGAAAAGTCGGTACATGCATGAACAGATGACACTTTTGTTGATAACAAGGGAGTTTGAGCGGCTAAACCAACCCCTACAATTGACAGACATAGCCTGCTACGTCTGGAACATGACTTCTTTACAATTACTGAACCGACACTCTAGACAGTTGAGACTGCGCCGCTTCATAACAATCCAGCTTACCTAGATTACGGCAAAGTTGAGCCGCTTGCTGTAAATCGTTGATCGCGGCTAATCGATTTCCCAGTTGGGCTTGGGCTAACCCTCGTTCGTAGTAAGCTAAAGCATAATCAGGATTTCGTTCAATGGCTTGGGTGTAATCCGCGATCGCACCTAGAGGATCTTCGATTTCCTGACGGGCTACTCCTCGGTTATAGTAAGCGTCTGCCGCCTCTGGATTCAATTGAATCGCTACTGTATAATCCGTTATCGCCCCGCGACTATCTCCCCGACGCTGACGGGCTAAACCACGGTTTTGGTAAGCTAGGGCTTGATTAGGTCGTAAATTAATCGCGGTGGTACAGTCGTCAATCGCACCCTTTTGATTACCTAAATTAGAACGAGAACGACAGCGTTTCAGGTAAGCCGTGACCAGATTGGGTTTAAGTTGAATAGCTTGGGTATAATCATCAATGGCAGCTTGTTCCTGTCCTAACTCGGCTTGGACTTGACCTCGATTCACCCAGGCTGGGGTAAAATTCGGGTCACGTTGCAAAACTTGAGTATAATCAGCTTTAGCCCCTTGGCGATCGCCTAACTCCAAGCGTAGATTTCCTCGTTGGTAATAGGCGTCAGCATTTTGGGGATTGAGTTGAATCGCCTGAGTCAAATCAGCCAAGGCGGACTGAGTTTTTCCCTGATTCGCGTAAATCTTTCCCCGATAATAGTAAGCTGTCGCGTTTTGCGGCTGATAGGTAATCGCTTGAGTATAGTAGTCAATCGCCGCCTCAGATTGTTGTTCTTGTTCTTGGATTTTTCCTTGATGGAGAACGTATTGCGCCATTAGGCGTTGCGGAAGGCGCAGGGTATAAGCCAGAACTAACGCCATGATTCCCACTAATCCGATAGCCGTGAAGATAACCCAGGGTTTAAACTGACGACTAGGATAGGTAACTGTCGCGATCGCCGGATTGATATCCGGTAACGAGGGTAGGGAAAATTGAGTAACTGTGTTCCTCTCCGGGATACGACTGAGATCCGCCAGCACTGTTTTAGCGTGGTGATAACGGTTCTGGTGATTATCATGCACCATTTTCTCCAGAATAGCGGCTAACTCTGGGCTAACTTGGGTGTAAGCTTGCCAAGCGCTGGTTTCAGGTTGACCCTGGTTTGCTTGTTTGAGTTCTGCTAACTCGCTAACGGATAATCCAGTCATCGCTTGAATGGCGATAATCCCCAAGGCGGACAAGTCACGATTAACGTGGAGGGGTTCTGGGAATGGTTTAGAGGAGTGATCAACAAAAGTCGGATTGGGGGGATTGGGGGCTAATTTGTGGAATGACTGGGCGATTTGGGGACTCAATTGGTGGATAATTCCCCAGGTTGTTAGCACTAATTTGTCATCTCCTTGGCGGCGGATAATTGTAGAAGGTTTGAGGTTTCCCAAAACTGCACCCTGTTGATGGACAAACACTAAGAGGTTGAGGAGTTCGTTTAACAGGCTAATCACCTGATTTTCGGTCAGCGGATCACCGGGTATGAGTTCGTCAGTTAAAGGATGACCGCGCATAAACTCTTGAACAAGATAAAACTGATTCGTTTGGGCAAACGTGGTGATCAATCGGGGAATTTGGTCATGTTGACCCAGCTTTTTCAGCAATTCTGAGGTTTTTTCCAGACGGCTGAGAATAGATGATCGAGTTGGAGAGGAGTTCGGCGGGAGTCGAATTTGCTTGACCACGCATTTAGGATGCTGGGGAGAGTGAATATCTACCACTAAATAAGTGCGACCCAATTCATCGGTATCCAGGACTTTAATAAATTGGTAACGTCTTGCTAAGAGTTTGCCCATATTGATGCACGCTGACGCTCTGTGCAAAAATTATGACACGAAAGGCAAAATCCCCATTTTTGAAAAAAATCTGTTATGATAGCACGACAGAAAAAGCTCCAGAGGCTATCTGGAGCTGTTTTGAACCCGTGAATGTAGATGAACCCGTGAATTAAGATTCAGTCGAAAGAGAAATTGTAATACATGTTGGACAAGATTGGCTACACATAAGCAGCCAATCTTTTACTTTTTGAGAAGCATTTTGGGTTGAGAGGGGCGGAGGGAAGCTGGGGGAGATGGGGAAGCCGGGGAAGCTGGGGAAGCTGGGGGTGGATGTAGAGACGTGCCATGGCACGTCTGGAAGCTGGGGAAGCTGGGGAAGATGGGGAAGCAAATAACCAATGACGTAGCTTGCTTCTCAAGGGAGCGAGTAGGACGAAGGACGAATGACAAAGGACAAATGACGAACATTTCTGTTAATTTTTCGTAACTTATTAGTGATCCCAAATTTTTTATAAAGCTACACTTAAATTATACGGTTAAGAAAAAAAAGTTATGTTAACCTCAACCCCTCAGACCTCTACCCCAGTCCCTAAAGATAAATCATTGATCCTCTGGTTTGATCAAATCCGACTGGATGACCTACCCTTTGTCGGGGGCAAAAATTCCTCTCTGGGTGAAATGATTGGACAACTCACTCCCCAGGGAATCAATGTACCGACTGGGTTTGCGATTACGGCGTATGCTTATCGTTACTTTATCGAAAGCGCCGATTTAGAAGTCAAACTGCGCCATCTGTTTGCAGATTTGAATGTAGATGATGTGAGTAATCTGCAACAGCATGGGAAAAAAGCGCGACAGTTAATCCTCAGCATGGAGTTTCCCCTAGAACTGACCCAAGCCATTCGGACAGCCTATCAGGAATTGTGCGATCGCTATGGGGAGGGAACGGATGTGGCGGTTCGTTCCTCGGCGACGGCGGAAGACTTGCCAGATGCGAGTTTTGCGGGTCAACAGGAAACCTATTTAAATGTAAATAGTTTTAAAGGCGTGCTGGAATTTACCCATAAATGCTTCGCCTCCCTGTTTACCAACCGCGCCATTGCTTATCGGGAACATAATGGATTTGACCACTTTGATGTGGCACTTTCGGTGGGAATTCAGAAAATGGTGCGGTCAGATTTAGCCTGTTCCGGGGTGATGTTTTCCATTGACCCCGAAACGGGATTCAAAAATACCGCATTAATTACCGCCGCTTACGGCTTGGGCGAAACGGTGGTTCAAGGTGCGGTTAATCCCGATGAATACGTAGTCTTTAAACCGACATTAAAACAGGGATGTCGCCCGATTTTGGAGAAACGCCTGGGAACCAAAGAAATTGAAATGATTTATGACGAAGGGGGGTCGAGACTGACGCGCAACGTGCGAGTCGCCCCCTGTGATCAAAAGAAATTCTGCCTTAAAGATGAAGAAGTCTTACAATTAGCGCGTTGGGCGGTACAAATTGAAGACCATTATTCCCAACTGCGGGGACTCTATACCCCCATGGATATTGAATGGGCAAAAGATGGGATAACTGGGGAGTTATTTATTGTCCAGGCGCGTCCGGAAACCGTACAATCCCAGAAATCAGCACAGGTTCTCAAAACTTATCAGTTGAACCAACGCAGCGAGGTGTTAGTTACGGGGCGTAGTGTAGGCGCAGCCATTGGTCAAGGAACTGCCCATATTATTATGGATGCGTCTCACATTCATCTGTTTGAGCCGGGGGAAGTATTAGTTACCAACCGCACTGATCCCGACTGGGAACCGATTATGAAAAAAGCCAGCGCCATTGTCACCAACCAAGGGGGACGTACTTGCCATGCGGCAATTATTGCGCGAGAAATGGGAATTCCAGCGATTGTCGGCTGTGGGAATGCAACCGAGGTATTAACCACGGGTCAAGGGGTGACAATTTCTTGTGCGGAAGGGGATGAAGGACGAGTTTATGATGGATTATTACCCTTTGAAGTCCAAGAAACTCCCCTAGATAATTTACCCCGCACCCGAACCCAAATTTTAATGAATGTAGGTAATCCAGATCAGGCTTTTGGTTTAGCCGCAATTCCCTGTGATGGTGTGGGTTTAGCACGGTTGGAGTTTATTATTGCCAATCATATTGAAGTTCATCCTCTGGCGTTGATTCATTATCATCAATTGCGGGATGAATCGGTGAAAGCGAAAATTACTCAAAAGACCAAGAGTTATGCTGATAAACCTCAGTTCTTTGTCGATAAATTGGCGCGGGGAGTGGGGATTATTGCAGCGGCGTTTTATCCCAAACCTGTAATTGTGCGGATGTCTGATTTTAAGAGTAATGAATACGCTAACCTTTTAGGCGGTCAAAGTTTTGAACCCAAGGAAGATAATCCCATGCTGGGATGGCGAGGGGCGTCGCGGTATTGTGATCCGAAGTATCGGGAAGCCTTCGCTTTGGAATGTCAGGCGATAAAGCGGGTAAGGGATGAGATGGGATTAACTAATGTAATTCCGATGATTCCCTTCTGTCGCACTCCTGATGAAGGGCGTCAGGTGGTAGCGGAGATGGCGAAAAATGGTTTACCCCGTGGGGTGAATGGGTTGCAGGTGTATGTGATGTGTGAGTTACCCAGTAATGTGATGGAGGCGGATGAGTTTGCTGAAGTGTTTGATGGGTTTTCCATTGGGTCAAATGATTTAACCCAATTGACGTTAGGATTAGACCGAGATTCGGCGTTAGTGGCGCATATTTTTGACGAACGCAATCGCGGTGTAAAACGGATGGTGAAGTTGGCGATACAAACAGCGAAAGAGTGTGGGCGTAAGATTGGTATTTGCGGTCAAGCGCCTAGCGATTATCCGGAGTTTGCCAAGTTTTTGGTAGAAGAGGGAATTGATTCGATGAGTTTGAATCCCGATTCAGTGTTAAAAACGCTGTTGATGGTGGCTGAAGTAGAACGTCATTTGTAGGGTGAATTCGTAGGGTGCGTTAGCGTTCGCGCAGCGTTCCCGAAGGGTAGGGTAGCGTAACGCACCGACTGATCCCATTAGCTACAATTGTCTGAGGTGTTTGTAGTAAGCGCTTTAGCGCTTGTGACCACCATAAATCTAAAAGGTTTAATGAGATGAAACGCCTAGTATCCTTATGTGTAAATAAAATATCAAAGGGCTGTGTTCCTCAGAAGTTTAATGGGTTAGCTAAATGAGAAATTTATGCCTTTCTCGAATCGTGCGATCGCTTGGGTTGGTCGTCAGTGATTCAGCGATTATGGCACTAAAGTGCCTACTACGAACGGTGCGATCGCTTCTCTTGGCTCTGTTGGGGTTAAGCTTAAGTTTGGGTATCCATACAGTAACTCAGGTAAGGGCAGAACTTCCCGCTACTCCGGATAATTTAGCCTTAGTACAAGTCGGCAAAAATCACTACGATACAGGAAAATTTACTAAAGCTGTACAAATTTTACAACAAGCAGCACAGGGGTATGCTGAGACGGGGAATACCCTTCAGCAAGCTCAAGTATTCAGTCTGTTGTCATTAACGTATCAGAAATTGGGACAGTGGCAAGCGGCGGAACAAGCGATTCAAACCAGTTTGTCTTTACTCAAAACTTTATCTGAAGCCAATCCCATTGTCCGCGCTCAAATTCTCAATGCTCAAGGGCGTCTCCAACTCGCTAAAGGCAATGCTGAAGCGGCTTTAGCTACCTGGGAACAGGCAGAAACTCTCTATCAGCAAGCGGGTGATCCCGTCGGGGCGATTGGCAGTCAAATTAATCAAACCGAGGCAATGCAATCTCTTGGATTATATCGACGCACCAAGCAACTTTATCAACGGCTAGAACAAGCCATTTTCGGGTTAGATAATTCACCCGTTAAGGTGGCTGGATTACAAAATTTTGGGACTATTTTGCGACAAGGAGGGGATTTAGAAAAATCTCAAGACATTCTCAGCCAGAGTTTAGCCTTAACCCAAACCTTGGGCTTGCCGCAACAGGAAAGTAAAATATTGCTAAGTTTAGGGAATACAGAGCAAACCTTAGCTCAACGCGCTAAAGTGTTTGAAAATTCCTCAGGCGAAGACTATATCCAAGCTGCTCTAACTCACTATCAACAGGCGGCAATGAAGGCGACGCTTCCGTTAACACGAATTCAAGCTCAACTCAATCAATTGAATTTATTAATTGAGACTGATTCTCTATCACCGAATCAAGACTTATTGTCCTCAATTTCAGCCGGATTATCCACTTTACCCGCTAGTCGGGCTTCTGTCTATGCTCATGTTAACTTCGCTGAAAGTTTGCTCAATATGTCAGAACTCATGACACAGCAGCAAGGCACTAATGATAGTGTGGCAATCTTAAATACAGCGATTCAACAAGCTGAAGAGTTAGAAGACAAACGGGCAATATCCTATAGTTTGGGGACTTTAGGTAAGCTCTATGAAAAAAAACAAGATTGGACAAATGCCAAAACTGTGACCGAAAATGCACTCCTAATTGCTCAACAGATGAACGCAGCAGATATTGCCTATCAATGGCAATGGCAAATGGGGCGATTACTGCAAGCCCAAATCCAAGAGAGTTCTCAAAATCTGCCTGTTAATCCAGACGCGATCGCCTACTATGATAAAGCGGTTAAGACACTCAATAATTTACGCGGAGATTTAGTTGCTCTCAATCCCGAAATTCAGTTTTCCTTCCGAGAAACCGTCGAACCCGTTTATCGGCAATTCGTCGATTTACTCCTGCGTTCTCCCACTCCCAGCAAAAAAAATTTGATCCAAGCCCGCCAGATCATGGAAGACTTGCAACTGGCTGAATTGGATAACTTCTTTCGGGATGCTTGTGCCACACCAGAAGCCGTGAATATTGATAACGTCGATCCTCAATCCGCGATCGTTTATCCGATTATATTATCTAATCGCTTGGATATCATTATTAAATTACCTGGACAAGATAACCTGCGCCACTATGCTCATCAAGATGTCTCAGAAACACAAGTTGATCAAGCCGTGGAAAAATTTCGTGATGATTTAACTAAACGCAGTACGAGTATCAGTGGCATTAAACAGGATGCAGCCCAACTTTATGATTGGTTAATTCGCCCCTTTGAAGCTGATTTAGATGCAGCCAACTCAGATAACCCCGCCGTTAAAACCTTAGTCTTTGTCCTCGATGGTTCCTTACGCAATATTCCCCCTTCTACTCTTTATGACGGAGAAAACTATTTAATTGAGCGGTATGCAGTGGCGTTAACACCCGGTTTACAACTCCTAGAACCCAAACCCCTGAAACGCGAGAATTTCCGGGGGCTGATTGCGGGAACACCCAATGCACCAAGCTTTGAAGCAGAAGGATTTTCTCCCCTAGATAATGTTGCTGATGAGTTAGCCGGAATCCAAGAACAAATCAACCTGAATCAACTTTTAGAAAATCAGGACTTTGAGCAAGAAAATATCCGCAATCAGATTAATCAGGAACCCTTTAATCTGGTACATATTGCCACCCACGGCAAGTTTAGTTCTAATCCCCAAAAAACCTTTATTTTAGACTGGAGTGGGCGAATTAATGTTCAGGATTTAGATGATTTATTACGCGCCAATGAAACCAATCGTACCACTGCGATTGAATTACTGGTTTTGAGTGCTTGCGAGACAGCTACTGGGGATAAGCGTGCGGCATTGGGATTAGCCGGAATTGCTGTGCGAGCGGGCGCCCGCAGTACAGTGGCGACATTATGGCAAGTAAACGACGCATCCACCGCCGAATTTATGCAACGGTTTTACGAACAGTTAAAAACACCTCAACGGAGTAAAGCTGAAGCGCTGCGGCAAACTCAAATTGCTTTCTTAACGGAGTACCCAGATGATCCAGATAAAGATTACCTACGCCCTTATCACTGGGCGCCTTTTATTCTGATTGGGAATTGGTTATAGCCTCATCCACTATAACACTGCCAATAATGGGTTCTTGCTTAATTTCTGTTAACCCAATTCGTTCATCCCCCAAAAGGTTTAGCCAGATACTTTCTAATGTGTCATCTTCAGGGTATTTCAAACGTAATTGAGCCAATTCTGTAAGCATATCGTACCACATATCGTGACGGGCATAAGCGGCAACTCGTTCTAGGGAATTTTTTGCCTGATTTAATTCCGCCTCAAGTTCAGGAGGTTGGGGAACTCGTCGCACAAATCCTGTTAGTGATGCTGGCGTCAGTCGAGTTGTTGATTCCTGAGATTGTCTTGAACGAGGACAACTGATTTCAAAATACCAGCGATAGGTTTTATCTCTTTCTAACGGCGTTTCTGTTTTGGGAATAGTGACACTAACAATTCCGGGTGTGGCTGGCAGTTTAAAGGTGGTGCGATAAATATCATTTTCCCCCTGTTGGATAGAAAATTCTCCAGAGGATACTTTGTCTGAACTGTAGGGAACATAAATCCAAAAGGTGGGATGTTCACTCACGGTTAATTGAAAGTTTTTGCCACCTGCCATGCGCGTCAGCAGTAGATCTCCTTCCTGGTATTCACAGTCACCACGAGTACCTGTTCCATTGTCGGTTTGAGGAGTACCGCCACCAGTATCATCAGGTAAATTCGGCAGGAGAGAAGGAATCGAGATTGGATCAAAGATAGTATTCGATGGTTGAACCTGTGCCGTCACTGGGGCAATAGTAGTCATTAAACTAACAATAATGCTAAGGGCTAGTACGGGTTGACTACGAGGGAGAAACATCACGTTTAAAATGTTCATATCTCACTTCATAAAAATACTATAGAATAAGTAGGTGGACACAATTAAAGTTAACGGTTGAGATTAGGGTAAGACTCTCATCGCTCAATCGCATTTTGCACCATGGCTTTGTTGACTGGTGCGGATAGAGTTTGAAGGGTGTCAGGGTTCGTCACAAGTTTCTCTACCGTCGCACTCAACAACCGGGAGCAAATTTGACGCCAAGCCTCAAGTTGTGCTGTATGTGCTTCCTGCTGGCACCAGTGTGCGATCGCAGATGACAAGTCTTCTAGTTGATCGGGTAAGGGTTGAATGAACTCAGCTAAGTCAGCTAAGTCTTGTGGGGAGAAAAGCTGGCGTTTCTCATTTAACAGTTCAACAAAAGCGATAACATTTTGCTGCTCAAATAACTTAACAGCCTGTTGGACAAATTCCAGGGGCAAATCTAAACCTTCAGCAATCATCTCCACACTCAAACCCAACTTGATCAGGCGTAGTATAGCGGTTAACTTGGCTTTAAGTTCGCCTCGTTGTTCACCTCGTTGTTCACCTCGCTGTTCACCTCGTTGTTCACCTTCAGAAAACCCTTCTTGCTTGGCTTCCTGATACACTTTGGTTTGTTTGAGTTCACTTAATCCTAACATGGCTTCTATCTCCTTGCGGCTTTTTTGCGGTAATTTATAAACGATGATTGTTTCGATTAAGTCAATTAAGTCTCTTTTTGTGCTTGGATCAGCGATCTGGACTTGGGCTTGGTTGATTAACTGCCTTGCCACTGTCGGTGCTGTCTGTTGATTCTCGATCACTAGCTTAACAATGTTTACCCCCACCGAACCCGATGCCTCTGTTTCTAACTCGTCCAAGTAAATCCGTTGCACTCGACTGAATAGTTCCCTAAATTGTAACGGTTGTTCTCGTTCAATTCGGCGACTGGGGTAAATCACTACAACCCGCCAGGGATGAGGGGGTTTGTATTGATTTAGAAAGATAAACAGTTCTGTAAATAAACGATAGTATAAATTCTCATCGGGTTGGAACTGAACTTCGACGACGTAGAAGGGTTGGTTTGAGGTTTGGTTCTTGGGTAAAAATAAACCATCGAGTCGAAATGAGAGTTGTTTGATTTCACGGGAGGTGAATTCATACGTCGCCGCTTGTGCTGTGGATTGGTTAATCAGTTCAAAGAAGATACTGGGAAACTCTTTAAACAGGCTATAGAAGATGGTGTCAGTTTTCACATTCTCCTGGGGTAAACGTCACCGAGTTGACAAGGGGTAGTATGGCAACCTCTGTGACTCAAAATTTCTATAGCGGCGGTATTGACAAAATAAATAAGATATGAATAGAGACAATGAGAGGGAGAGTAGGTCAGAGGTGTTCGTGTAGGGTGTGTTAGCGAAGCGTAACGCACCTTTCCCACCATACTACGTAAGTCCTGTCTTATTCAGAGCAGTTTGTTGAACTCAACCAAGTCCCGTGTGGCGTTACCCTTGTTGGTTCAGCGGTGAGAATTACAGTACCCTTGGCATCTCGATACCAACCTTGAGCCTCGATAATTCGCTTGGGTTGGTTGTCTGGGGTTTGTTGATGGACTTTCCCTTCCCCAGACGCGCCATGGCGCGTCTCTACATCCTGGGTAGGATTAGCAGTGGATTCACTCTCAGACTCAATCCGCCAATCTTCCCAAGTCGCCTCAGGGTTGAGGGGTTCATGGGGGGGTGTGGGTAAGCCGCCGCGCCCAGTGACAATAAAGCTGCTCCCTTGAGCCGCTTGACAAAGATTCTGTTCGACTAATCGGGTGACATCCACCAACTCCCCTGGTAATTCTACCAACCCTCTGGCGGGGTCAAGGGGTACATTGAGTTGTATTTCACCGGAAGCGCCAAACTGGGAACTGGCGTCAATGTCGTTGGTGCGATTTCCGGGAATGGCTCGACGTTCCTCAATGCCAAAGATACCTTCACCGTTGATAATAATCCGTCCCCCGTCGCCTCGTTCGGCATTGGCAATAATATCACTACCGTTGACACCTTCTGGAGGCAGGGCAACCAGAAAGATACTGTTAATATTAATATTACCGCCATTAGCATCCTCGAAAGCTGTGGCAGAAATCAGGCTTTCATCGGTTATCAGCAAGGTGTTGAGGTTTTGCAGACGGATATTGGCACCGCCTTCAATCCCACTGGTACCGGTTTCTGCGGTAACTTGACCTTGGTTTAACTCTAGGGAATTTGTCTGGATAGTCAGGTTTCCAGCTTGTCCAGAGGGACTACTAACGGTGATTTGCGCCCCATCTTCTACCGATAGTCTCTGGGTGATGATATCTAAGTTTCCCGCTGGACCCCCTGTGGTTGCACTGGCGCGGATGGCGCTATTCCCGCTCAGTTGGATAAAGTCTTTGGCGTCAATACTCACGTCTCCAGCCCTGGTAGTACTTTGGGTTTCGGCAGAAATTAGAGCGCCATTGGTTACGGTTAAAGAGTCACTCTCGATTTCTACTCCTCTAGAATTTCCATTAGCTCCCGATGCCACTTGACTACCAACACCACTGGGGAATCCTTGACTATCTTCCCCATCGAATAAGATGCTATCGGTTGACCGAATCATTATCTTACCCGCATCTCCTTCTCCCAAGGTAGCGGCAGAAATTAGAGCGCCATTGGTTGCAGTTAAAGAGGCACTCTCAATTTCCACTCCTCTAGAATTCCCCTTAGCTCCCGGTGCCACTTGACTACTAACACCACTTCTGAATCCTTGACTATCTTCCCCATCGAATAGGATGCTATCAGTTGCCCGAATGACTATCTTTCCGGCATCTCCTTCTCCCCAGGTAGGGGCAGAAATTTGAGCGCCATTGGTTACTGTTAAAGATCTACTATCAATGTTCACGCCCCCAGAATTTCCCTTAGCTTCCGATGCCACTGTACTAAAAACACCACTGGAAAATCCTTGACTATCTTCCCCATCCAATGAGATGCTATCAGTTGCCCGAATGACTATCTTCCCCGCATCTCCTTCTCCCAAGGTAGTGGCAGAAATTTGAGCGCCATTGGTTGCACTTAAAGAGCCACTGTCAATTTCCACGCCCCCAGAATTCCCCTTAGCTTCCGATTCCACTCTACTAAAAACACCACTGGGGAATCCTTGACTAGTTTCCCCATCCAATGAGATGCTATCAGTTGCCCGAATGACTATCTTCCCCGCATCTCCTTCTCCCAAGGTAGTGGCAGAAATTTGAGCGCCATTGGTTGCACTTAAAGAGCCACTGTCAATTTCCACGCCCCCAGAATTTCCCTGGGTTACCGGTCCCACTATACTAAAAACACCACTACTGAATCCTTGACTATCTTCCCCATCGAATAGGATGCTATCAGTTGCCCGAATGACTATCTTGCCTGCATTTCCTTCTCCAACATTAGAGGCATCAATTTGAGCGCCATTGGTTGCACGTAAAGAGCCAGTTTCAATTTCCACACCCCCAGAATTTCCCTTAGCCCCAAATTCCACTGTACTAAAAACACCACTGAGGAATCCTTGACTATCTTCCCCATCGAATAGGATGCTATCCGTTACCCGAAGGACTATCTTCCCCGCATCTCCTTCTCCCAAAGTACCTGCAGAAATTAAAGCACCATTGATTGCACTTAAAGAGCCACTGTCAATTTCCACGCCCCCAGAATTTCCCTTGGCTCCAAATTCCACTGTACTAAAAACACCACTGAGTAATCCTTGATTAGATTCCCCATCGAATAGGATGGTATCAGTTGCCCGAATGACTATCTTACCCGCATCTCCTTCTCCTAAAGTCGAAGCAATAATTTGAGCGCCATTGGTTGCAGTTAAAGAGGCAGTTTCAATTTCCACACCCCCAGAATTTCCCTTAGCTACGGGTCCCACTGCGCTAAAAACACCACTGTTGAGTAATCCTTGACTATTTTCCCCATCCAATAAGATGGTATCAGTTGCCCGAATGACTATCTTACCTGCATCTCCTTCTCCTAAAGTCGAAGCAATAATTTGAGCGCCATTGGTTACCATTAAAGAGCCAGTTTCAATTTCCACACCCCCAGAATTCCCCTTGGCTCCCGGTGCCACTGCGCTAAAAACACCACTGAGGAATCCTTGACTATTTTCCCCATCCAATGAGATGCTATCAGTTACCCGAATGACTATTTTACCCGCATCTCCTTCTCCTAAAGTCGAGGCAGAAATGAAAGCGCCATTCGTCACAGAAAGCGAGGAAGCTGTAATCCTGATATTTCCTCCTCTTCCTGTGGCTCCAAAGCTAACATTATTGCTAATCACCCCTTCTGTGACTGCCACGGTTCCAGTCGCATCAATAATAATATCTCCAGCTTGAGCATCGACTGAATCAAAACCTGAGAATATTCCCGCCAAGAGTTGACTATTGTCAATGGACAAATCTCTAGGATAAATAACAATATCACCTCTACCGGCTTCTGCCACATTAATAGTGCTATCAAAAATTGCGATATCGGTTCGCGCCAAATCCGCTGGAAAATCCAACCCTAAATTCCCATTCTCAACCACTAATTCCAACTCTCCCGGTGCGCCGACTCCCGCTAATTCCACTCTGCCACCGAGGGCTGCTAAAGTACCACCATCAATTAATAGTTCCCCCGTTGAAGTCGCATCTGGTGCTATATTTCCCCCCACGAGTAACAAACTTTCTCCCGAGGGGACAGATAGAGAACCTCTCACCTCAATCGAACTCACTCCTTGAGCTGCTAATTGATTAAAGAAAAGCGCATCTGGGTTAACTGTGAGTAAAGGCGGAGCCTCGGGTTCAGTTGCACTAAAAACGCCTTGATTGCCAAACCCAATGGCATTAGCTGTAGAGGCGACAAAGGAACCGCCAATATTTAACTGGGCATTCTCGCCAAAAATAATCCCATTGGGATTAATTAAAAACAGATTTACCGTGCCATTTGCCCGAATTAAGCCATCAATATTCGAGAGAGTCGAACCCGTTACCCGACCCAAAATATTCTCAATACTCGAAGCATTATCAAAGAATGCGACTCCTCCTGTCGGCACAGAAAACTCTTCAAAACTGTGGAACAGATTTCCTCCTCGCACCGTTCCCTCTTTTATCAGGCAACTTGGACACCCGGTTACCTGAGAATTGACTGGAAGTGTATTATCCGCCTCAATTTGGCTTTTAGCTGGACTGATTGCTGCCAGAACGCTAAGGGCGATACTGCTGACACGGCAAAGGTAACGGATGATTGGTTTCATTTTTCTCCTATCCTTTGAGTGGGAAGACTGGTTAATTACTATTTTACTATGATGAATGGCGTTTCTCGTATAACGAGGTAATTAGGTGTGGGCGCAGGTTCTTGCGCCCCGACATAAATTTTGTTACATCACGCGATTGTAAACGGCTATAGACTTCAACAAAATATACAGGCAATCAGATGATTTTAAACTATATTATGATGGCGTTTATCTGAGATATGACACGATTTATTTTTATGCAATTCATCCGCAAATAACTCAAGTTATTGGCTAAAAACGCAAGTCGTATAAAGACGACGAAAACGGGTGTATTAGGACTTCCGTAGCTACACCATATATAGGGCTAAATGTGCGTTACGCTTCGCTTTCCTCACGATGGCGGCGTGACACAGCTAAAATTGTGGAATAGACCTTACCATTGAACCGGGCGCAAAGCTTTGCGCCCCTACGGTTTCCGGGCGTAATTCTAATTCATCAAATAAGGTGTGCCACGCCACTACTGGACTGACACCGCTAAAATTGTGGGATAGATTTGACGTTTAAACCGGGCGCAAGCCTTGCGCCCCTACAATTCTAATCCACCAATTAAGATGTGCCACGCCACTACAAATATAGGCTTTGCGTAAGTTCTATATCTGTCAACTTTGCCTAAAACTCTGATTGAGTCAGCTTTAGCTGACTTGAGCGTTTAGCCTTGGGTTTAAACCCAAGGCTGGTTAATGGGACAGGTACAAGCTCTGAGTTTAACGTGAATTAATCGGCATTAGTCCTAGTTCAGAGACTTGACGAACTTAGACAGTGATAAAGTCAGCCGATGTCAATAAACCACTAGAATCAACATAAGCAATGATTTCAGATCCTAAACCAATTCGCGTTCCGTTATTCATGGAAATACCACTGACTGTACCCGTGTATGAACTCAAACTGTAACTTGACAGTGAGCCATGAATCTGGAGCTTGTCGAAATCAGTTTCACCGAAGTAACTATATCGGTCGAAATCGTCAATGACGGCGTAATCGAGTCCAGCACCGTTATAATAGATTGAGCTACTGGTGCCGAGAATAATCCGATCGCTAGCATCATAGTAACCTGGGTTGATGATATCGATTTCACCCGCACCGTCTAAGATACTGTTGGTTCCGCTCAACGTATCGGAACCGCTGCCCCCAACGAGGGTATCGTTACCCCCTGCACCGGTGAGCGTATCGTTTCCAGTACCACCAGAAAGATTATCATCACCAAAATTGCTAGAGGAATCATCACCGGTGAGCCGATCATTTCCGCTACCACCGAGTAAAGTATCATTACCGGCTTCTCCTTGGAGGGTATCATTACCTGAACCGCCATCCAAGCGATCGCCAATGGTATCAACGCCGCCCAGAGTATCAGAGTCAAGGTAATCATTGCCGCTACCGCCAATTAGAGTATCCGCACCCCCTTGACCCAATAATCGGTCATTACCTGTACTACCATCTAAGGAATCGCTCCCAGCACCGCCATCGAGGGTGTCATTCCCCGCATAGCCATAGAGCGTATCGTTTCCAGTACCCCCAGAAAGACTATCGTTGCCAAAATTGATTGAGGAATCATCTCCTGTCAGGCGATCATGTCCACTACCACCGAGTAGGGTATCGTTACCAGCTTCTCCTCGGAGGGTATCATTACCTGAACCGCCATCCAAGCGATCGCCAATCGTATCAACAGCACCCAAAGTATCGGAGTCAAGGTAATCATTGCCGCTACCGCCAATTAAGGTATCCGCACCCCCTTGACCATAAAGATAATTGTTAGAACTATTACCACTGATACTGTTGTTGAGGCTGTTGCCTCGTCCGGAAGAAGCCGTACCAGTCAGTGTCAGACTTTCCAGGTTATTTCCCAGGGTGTAACTGATCGAGGAATAGACGCGATCGCTGCCTTGGTTGGCGTATTCAACAACCACATCACCTGTTGAATCAACCACGAAGCGGTCATTACCCGTACCGCCATACATGCGATCGCTACCTGTGCCACCCGACAGGTAATCATTGCCAGCATAGCCATACAGGTAATCATTACCACGCATTCCCGAAAGACTATTATTAGAAGCGTTGCCAACCAACGAATCATTACCATCGCCAGTGAACACGTTCTCAATTCCGGAAATGGTGATGCCAACATCATCAATCGAGCCTGTCCCTGTAGTCAGGTTAACGGTACTGTTCGAGTCTACTGCAGCCGCATTAATTGTGTCTGTGCCGATTCCACCATTGATCGATGTCCTGTGTCCGAACAGTCCATCATAGTTGGAATATTCCTCAGTAAAGATAAAGGTATCATTATTCGAGGCTGCCTGACCGTAGAACGTGATATCAATGTCGTTGACTGTAATCGGTGATATCGTGTTACTGTATGTGTCAAAGAACTGAACCGTCCAAGTTCCCAGGGTGTCTTCGCCACGAAACTGGTTGGAGAAGAACTCCCAGCGCCCAGAACCGAATCCACCAGTAGAACTGCCGTTGTTCTCACCGCTATTGTCAATCAGAATGCTCGAGGTTCCATCCGGTGAAAGGAGTCGAAGTTCTAAGTCGCCGAGGTCATGCCATTGGGTGAAGTTGACGTCAACTTCGACATGCTCAATCTCAATATTGCTGCTGATGAATTGGCTGAACGAGGTTCCGCCAATGCCACTGCTAATCGTTGTCGAAGTGTTCAGGAAATCCCTGAATACAGTAGTATCATTGGCACTGGTCTGGGAGTTACTTCCCCAAGTCTCGGCTAAACGCACCGCTGCCTTGGCATCAACTAGACCAAAGCCATAATCGTTGGAGAAGTGCAAACCACCACCATTCCAGTTGTTAGCCCCGTTAAACGACCAGGCATATTCCTCAGAACCCCTGGTGTCAGAACCGACATTGGAACCAACATGGCGTGCAGAATAGGCAAGAATCTCCTGCACATCGCGCCAGCCAAGATTCGGATTAGCCTCCAGCATCAGCGCCACCACACCAGACACCATCGGTGCTGCTGCCGAGGTACCATTAAAAGTCGATGTGTAGTCGCCAGATTTGTAGCCTGCACTGCCCACGCGATCTGTTGTCACAACCTCACCCGCTTTCCCTCCTGGCGAACCAAAGGCTGAGACGAGAACAGACGCACCATGGGTACTGTAAGATGAGACAAATCCGTTCTGATTGACAGCAGCGACGGAAATCGTATGGGGGTTCGCATTCCAGGATGAGGCGTTGGTGTCTTGGTTGACGCTACGCGAGTTGCCTGCTGACTTAACTAAGATTGTACCGAGTCCGTCACGTCCGGAAATGACAGCATTGTCGATTGCGGTGTTCAACGCAGTGTAATTTAAGCCTATGTCGAAGAAAAATTTAGACTTAGTGCCAATGCTTATATTGACGACATCAGCCTCACGATTGCCTCCTGCTGTCTGTAGTAACCCAGAAGCATTGTTGATCGCGTCGGTCATATTCTGATTTGAAATACCTCGGAAGCCGAAAATGGTAGCGTCATGAGCTACACCAACGCCGCCGATGCCGTTGCCTTCATTTGCACCAATGATGCCAGCCACCGCAGTACCGTGGCGATCGCTACTAAGACCACTGGGATCAGTATCATTGTCCCGGAAATCCCAGTCTTTGGCGACTGAGTAGTTACCATCAAGATCAGGATGGGTGCGCTGAACCGCATCATCGATCACAGCGACTTGAACACCAGCGCCAGTATAGTCGTCCCAGACATCGACTACATTGAGATCGAGAAGACCAGGTGTTGTGTTTCGGAGGTGCCACTGGTTGGAAAACAGTGGATCTGAAGGTATAGTTGCCATTGTACTTTTCCTTTACGTAAATTACTTTGTGTGTCTGCCGTATCTCGGCGGACATTCTCTCCAAATCTGAATTAGAGGGGTGAAATAGAGATAAAATTCAAGTTTGTAGATTGTTGTGATGTGTGTTTTGGAAACATCTGAATATTTCCTAGCTATTGTGATGGAGGTTTCATGTTTAATTCCTCCTTGACTTCACTTACAATTGCCATTGTGCTGGTAAAATCAACGGAATAATTGAGGAAAAATAGGTAGTATGAAAATTAAGTGAATTCAGGATAATTCAGGATAATTCAGGATAATTCAGGTTTCAGTAATATAGATAGGGTTTACCGGTGTGGTGAGGTACAGGATCAGGGATGGGGGTGAGGGCGCAAGGATAGTGCCCATACAGGGTGTACCTCAAGCAATTGGGAACTGCTATAAACCTCCCACGGCTGGGTTGTGATAGCTTTTGATATCTTCTGATAGTAATAACCCGACTAAAGTTGATACCTAACGGGGGGTTCTGCACCAATAATTCCCTTTTTAATAGACATAGATGAGACACGAAAAGGTAGGGGCGCAAGGCTTGCGCCCCCACAAAAGAAACGCTATAACCCCAGGACTTACGCAGCCACACCATATATATTGGTTAAGGTGCGTTAGCGTAGCGTAACGCACCCTACATATAGAGCCTTTGCGTAAGTCCTAAACCCCTAACCGTTAAGGATGATCGACCATGAAATTTAACCGAGAACAGGCAGTACAAATAGCGAACCAAGCTGTATCTGATCAAACCCACCGCAACTTAACCGATGTTGAAGTAATCGTTCTCAAAGGATCTTGGGATAGACAAGAGTACGATCAAATTGCGGCACAAAATCAATATTCGACCAGTTATATCAGTCAAGATGTCGCCCCAAAACTGTGGAAAACCTTAACGGATGCCTTGGGTGAGAGAGTCAAAAAAAGTAACTTAAAACAAGTTTTAGAGGGATATTGGCAACAGAAAATGGCTAATCATAAATATCCTTCGCACCCAACCCCCCCAAAACCAGACAGTGCAGCTATAAACCAAACCACTCCCGAAGCACCAGAAACATTGACACCCGATCGCTATGTGGAGCGCTCTCCCCTAGAAACCATCTGCGCGAAAACCCTATCCCAACCGGGAGGGCTGGTACGGATTAAAGCACCTAGCCTCATGGGTAAAACCTTTCTCGTGACTCGCGTGTTGGCTCAACTCGCCACTCAAGGCTACCGCACCGCTAGTGTAAGCTTGAACCTAGCAGATAGCAGCAAACATTTCACCAATTTGGATAAATTCTTACGCTGGTTGTGTATTAATTTGACTCACGAACTCCATTTACCCAATCAGTTAGATGAGTATTGGGATGAAGACTATATGGGTTCAAAAGTAAGCTGCACCACCTACTTTGAAGACTATCTCCTAGCCAACGCCAATACCCCCTTAATTCTCTGTTTCGATGATGTGGATTTGCTCTTCCCCCATCCCGAAGTTTATGAAGACTTTTTTGGACTCCTGCGTTCCTGGTATGAAAAAGCCAGGAGTCGTCAGCGCTGGAAAAAATTACGATTAATTATTGTCCATTCAACGGATGTGTATATTCGCTTAAATATTAATCAATCTCCCTTTAATGTTGGCTTACCCATAGAACTATCAGATTTTACCCCAGAACAGGCACAAACCTTTGCCCAGTATCATGAATTAGAACCAGATATGAGTCTAATCCAACCCCTAATGCAGATGGTGGGGGGACATCCCTATCTCTTGGAGCAAGCCTTTACTCACCTAAAAAATCATCCAGAAATCACCCTAGAGCAGCTCCTAGCAGAAGCCCCCACAGAATCCGGCATCTACAAGAGCCATTTGCGGGAAAACTGGTTACATCTGCGATCGCATCCTGAACTCGCTACAGCATTTAAACAGGTGGTAACAGCAATCACCCCGATCCAACTGGAACCTATATCAGCCTATCAACTCCAAAGCCTGGGATTGATCAAACTATCAGGGAATCAAATAGAGCCGCATTGTAATTTATATCGTTTGTATTTCCGTCAGTATTTGGGAGACATTGAATGAATCCTGAACTCAACTCAACGTACAGGTATCAAATTGGTGGCAGTTTACCCCCAGATTCTTCAACCTACGTGGTGCGACAGGCAGATTCAGACTTATTTAACGCCTTATTAGCCGGGGAATATTGCTATGTTCTAAATTCCCGACAAATGGGTAAATCCTCGTTGCGAATCCGTACCATGGACAAACTACAAGCTCAAGGAATTATCTGTGCTGAGATTGAACTAACTGGAATTGGGAGCCAACAAATTACGGCACAACAATGGTATGGTGGAATTATTCAAGAACTGATCAGTGGTTTCGACTTGTCGATCAATCGACGCCATTGGTTACGCGATCGCGAGGATCTTTCCCCAGTACAACGGTTGGGTGAATTTATCGAAACTGTATTGCTCACCCAAATCCCCCAAAACATCGTCATTTTTATCGATGAAATTGATAGTATTCTCAGCTTAAACTTCCTCACCGATGAATTTTTTGCCCTAATCCGTAACTGCTATAATCAGCGAGCCTCTAAACCTGACTATAAACGCCTCACTTTTGCTCTATTAGGCGTCGCCACGCCATCGGATTTAATCCAAGATAAAAATGCTACTCCTTTTAACATTGGTCGCGCCATCGAACTCAGAGGCTTCCAATTCCATGAAAGTGGCGCTTTAGTCGCTGGATTGGTTTGTCGTTCTAATCATCCTCAAGCCCTGTTAAAAGAAATATTATATTGGACAGGAGGACAACCATTTCTAACCCAGAAACTCTGTTGGCTTATCGCTCAGTTTGGTTTTGTTCAAAGTCAGGAAGTTGACAGTATTCCCCCTGGTGAAGAATCCAACTGGTTAGAACAGTTTGTACAAAAGCAGATTGTCGAACATTGGGAAGCCCATGATGATCCAGAGCATCTAAAAACTATTCGCGATCGGATTTTGCGGAATGCCCGTGACAGTGAACGATTGCTATTACTATACCAGCAAATTATCCAACAGGGGAAAATTGCCGCCATAAATTCTGAGGAACAGATGGAATTACGGCTATCGGGAATAGTCACCAAACAAGAGAGTTATTTACGAATTTATAATCCCATCTACGAATCTGTCTTTAATTGCAATTGGGTGAGGACTAAGCTGATCGGGTTGAGAACATCGCCAATCCGGGTAGACAAGGCAACCGAAAAAAAGACAAAAATTCCCCAAGATATCAAGGAGATTCAACCGGAATCATGGAACAATCCTCCAGAAGCAATTCCAACGCGGAAAGAACCGTGGTGGTGGGTTGGGTTAAGGGTACTAATCGCCAGTGCGATCGCGACAAGTCTGGTTTTGGGAGTGCGATCGCGCGGTGGGTTGGAGTCTTGGGAACTTCAAGTCTTTGATCACCTGATGCGGTTACAACCCCAGGAAGAACCCGATGAACGACTTTTAATTGTGGAGATTACCGAAAAAGACGTTCAGGCTCAACCTGCTGAAGAACGAGTGGGTGCGTCTCTCTCAGATCGAGCCTTTGCTCAACTCCTTGCCAAATTAGAGTCGTATCAACCCCAAACCATTGGCTTAGACATTTATCGCGATCGCCCAGTAGAGGACAACTATCCAGAGTTAGCCCAAGCCATGGAAACGAGCGATCGCTTATTTACCATTTGCCATTACGGTAATCCTGGCGTTGTACCGCCACCGGAAGTGTCAGGAGAACGACAAGGGTTTAATAATGTTGTCCTCGATACCGATGATATTCTGCGTCGTCATCTTCTCGCGGTTTCTGACGCCTCACCCTGCCAAAATCAATATGCTTTTAGTATACAAGTTGCTAGTCATTACCTAGCCGCCCAAGGAATTGAACCACACCTGAATTCCGACGGGTATCTTCAGCTTGGCTCAACCGTATTTAAAACCTTAGATACAAACCCTGGCGGCTATTCGACGATCAATTCCAGTGGTCACCAAATCTTACTCAATTACCGCGCCACGAATCAGATTGCTGAGAAAATTACGCTCACAGACGTTCTCAATGGTCAACTTAATCCTGAACAGGTAAAAAATCGTATTGTTCTAATTGGTACCACGGCTCCCAGTTTTAACGATCATCGTTGGCTGACTCCCTACAGTAAAGGACAAGGAACCGTTCAAACCATGACGGGGATTGAAATTCAAGCGCAGATGGTCAGTCAAATTCTCAGTGCTGTTTTAGATCAGCGACCCCTGATCTGGTGGTGGTCAGAACCCATTGAGATCCTGTGGATTTGCGGCTGGTCTTTAATCGGCGGACTACTCGCCCAAACTTCTCGTTCACCACGAGGGTTTCTGATCCGAGGCGGAGTCGCGATCGCTATTTTATATGGAAGCGGCTGGGTGCTTTTCCTGCAAGGGGGTTGGATACCCCTAGTTCCCGCCGCTTTAGCCTTGGTTATGACTGGCGGTGTACTCATTGTTTTCTCTCGGTTCAAGATTAAACAGTTTAGGTAGGGCGGGCAAGCAGTTGACGGTAATGTCATTGGAGATCTCCCCCTGCTCCCCCTGCTCCCAGACGTAGCATGCTACGTCTCTACATTGCTCCCCCATCACCCCTACGACTGATTACTTGCTTCAGATGGTGGCGAAGAACCCGCCGGACATTGAATAGTATTCTCCACCACTTCCGGTTGACTGGGAGGCGTTTGTGACGGTTGATTCGTTTGGCAGATTTGATCACTCGTTGATTCTCCAGTGACAAACACTGCTCCGGTATAACTCCTTAAATCCGGTTTTTTGGCTTGCGCCGTAACCAGCGCCTGCTGTTGATTCGCGGAGACGATCTGATACTCGTAAGATTCAGGTTGTGATTGCAAGGGAATTGCCAACTCCTCGAAGCTAGAGGCAAATTGTCCATGTTGTAAATAGAAAATTTGTTGGCTTTTATTCACCGAATTAATAAACGATTTTGCCTCTAATTCTCCCGCTAAATCAATCGGCGGCAAGGGTGAGGGGGTCAGGACAGTGTGGGTGGGTAAGATTGGTTGAGGTTCATTGGGAGATAGAGTAGATTTTGCGGTGTTTTGATTCTCTGAGACAGTTGACTCGCTATCGTTGGCGGTGTCTGTGGATGGAGAAGAAACCTGATTAGAAAACGGACGCTGTTGCCAATACACATAGAAAGGAGTCACCGCTACTGCAACAATCAGCAAGCCGACGGCTGCTATCCATTTGGTTTTTTTCCCTTTCAGCAGATTAAGCCAATTCGACTGAATCGGTTTTTTGGCTGGAGAGAAGGATTTAGAGGGATTGGACTTGGACGCAACCGCTCTCTGGGGACTCGCCTCCGATTCATCCTTGATAATCTGCGTTGGTGCGTCCGGAGCATAATCCCATTGCGCCGTAGCATCTTGGTTATCAAGATTTGCCTCTGATGTGGGATTGTTGAGGGCTGAATTTCGAGGATGTTTGCGCGATGTCGCTGCCGAATTTTCTCCGGTTCCGGTCAATGATTGGGCAGAATTTCTCATGCCCGACTGACCCGTTGCTCCGCTAGTTTTCTTTAACATCCGAGTGGGCATATTGGTCAATTTTGACTCTGGGGTTTTTCCCCGTTGCCCAAGGTTCCCTTTCCCAGCAGGGAATGTAATGATACCCGAATTGTAATGACTTAAATTATTCAGATCAGCCAGAACTGCTGTGACGGAAGGGTAACGCTGACGGAAGTCATAGCGCACCATTTTATCAATGACATAACCAAGTCCTGGGCTAATATTGAGTTGATTGCGCCAGCTAAATTCACTGGTTTCGGGGTCTTGGGGCAAGTGTTTGGGATGTAATCCAGTCAATGCTTGGAGACCAATCATCCCCACCGCATAGATATCACTGCTAAAGCGAGGTTTTCCGGCTAATTGTTCATTGGGCATATACCCTGCTGAACCAATGGCAATCGTCAGCGCCGTTGGTTCATGAGTTTCCACGGGTTGAGTACTGATTTGTTTAACCGCACCAAAATCAATTAAAACAATTTTATTATCAGATTGGCGTTTGATGATATTGGCGGGTTTAAGATCCCGGTGAATCACTTGATGCTGGTGAACAAATTCCAGAATCCTTAAAATCTCTTGTAATAGCCGAATAACAAGTGCTTCTTTTAATGGCTTACCCTGGGGTAAAAGTTTAGATAGACTATCACCTTCGATAAATTCTTGGACTAAATAAAATTCTTGATTTTCTTCAAAGTGAGCAAACAGTCGTGGAATTTGCTCATGGTTTCCTAATTTGTACAGAACCTCGGCTTCGGTATTAAATAAACGTCTTGCTGTCTGCAACATCGCCGAATCAGTGGTTTTTGGCTTCAGTTGCTTGACAACACACCAAGGATGACCTGGTAATTGTTGATCTGCTGCGAGAAAGGTGGTTCCAAACCCACCCGCTCCAAGCTGACGAATAACGCGGTAGCGCCCACTAAGTATAATATCGGTCATGAGAGTTGTATCTAGGTTGTCAGCAAAAGCCATCTGATCAAACGAAACTGCAATTTGCACATTAGTCTAACTTCATTGTCGCTGCTAATCCGGCAAGGTAACAATCAATCGGTGTTGAATGCATCACGAATTCCCTCCATGTTTGCTGTTCGCGCCTTTATTCACTGTATGGCATCCTAGTGCAAGAAGACGGAAATAACTGTGAACAGCTACTATCTCTCCCAGCTCCCAGACGCGCCATGGCGCGTCTCTACATTGCTCCCTCAGCTTCATCGTATCTACGAAGCTGCTCAAGTATTTCCAAGGGCGCTGCACTAGCACCCAGCATCGGTCAAAGCGCTTCGTGAGCCAAGTGATCAGCGCTTCCTTTCTGAAATTGGATTCGATAGACTTTTGCACCCCTTATTTTTTAGGATAATCGCAATCGGGCGATCATTGAAAGGCTTACTCTATCACAAGGTCTATCACAAGTACCTAATCGAGTATTCCCAGTGTGACCGATCGCGGTAGCGATTGGTTTGAGTTCAGCCCTTTGCTGGCAATGATCTGGATCACCGATTTTCAGTTTATCCAGAGTAACGGCTAGAATCAGTTGAAGATTGCTGCTGATAGGCTAGATACACCGCCTCAAGAAAGACATTTGCCGTCACCTTTTGAGGCACATTTTCCAGATCAATGATGTCTTTCACCTGACTCGCCAGTTGTCGGCTTAACTGCGTGCGGGATTGTGTTGTCATCCCTCCACGCCGTTGTAAATACTCTCGAATGACGGCAAAATCATCGGGTAATAAGCGAGATAAATCAGCTTGAGTCTGGAGTTGATTTGCCAGAGTTGTGGCTGATTCCGATAGCGAAAAGTTGGCGGCGGTAAGGGGTTGTTCTTCCTGAATCACTAAGGTTCCAGCAACCCAATCTCCAATTCGCTTTTCGCGTTTTCCTAAGGCGATGAAAAATACTCCCAGAAAAAATAAATCATCAACGGGTCGTAGTAAAGCCCGTAACGTGGCTTGCTGAAGTCTCACGGGTCTGCCATCATCGCGAATGACGCGAATTTTCACATAGCGCTTTCCCGGCGTTTGCCCTTGCCATAAGGTTTCAAAGAAAACAAAGTAACCGACATAGATAAAAAAGTAAAGTAAAAGTTGGATGGAAATCAACCAAAGCTCTAACTGGGTTTCACTGCCGATTAAATCTTCAATAACACCAATAAATTGAAGGGATAAAAATGCCCAAGTAAGTAGGAAAATAATGAGAATTAAGCCCCAAACAATATAGTCAATTAACAGGGCATAGGCTCGATTGCCGATTCCGGCGAGCGTGAATTCTAGTTCAACACTTTCTGGAGTTTGCAGCGTGACTCGGTTAAAAAATCGCATGGCAGTCAAGTTATAGCCGTTAGCCGTTAATAGGTTAGCGCGATCACTCGTCTCGTAGCTGCATCCCCAACCCTTCCCGACGACTGCGGAGGTCATAGTAGATAACACCTTTAACTGATTGCCAGAGGGGTAGGACTACAATATTAGCTAGCAAAAATATGATTCCTGTGAACAAGAAGGTAACAGAGATTATTCCAAAAACTTCATCGGGAGAATTTTGGAATAAGGGACGAAAATAAATTATCGTAAACATCAAAGGTAATATAGCAATGATATAAATCGGTAATGTAATTAAAAATGCCAAAACAATTATTCCTTGGATTCGCCAAGCAAAGCCTTTAGTCAATTCCCAGCTACGACTAATCGCTTCAATACAATTGATATCATTTTCTATAGCCAGAGTTGCCTCAGGTATAAAAATTCGCGCCAAAAACCATAAGTAAGCAATTAGAGAAGCTATATTTCCAATAATTAACCATATCCCACTAATTAATGAATTATTTAATAAATTTTCTAACATAATTGCAGGTAAATTAAATAATAAAAATTGCAATATGGACAACCCTATATTGACTCCAACTAAAATAAAAAACAAAAGAATTTGCAAAAACAAAAATTGCCAAAATTTAGAATTCAATATTTTACGAATTTGTCGAATCAATTCAGGATTATAAATAATTTCGCCAAAGGCTAATCTTGGTATAATTGCTGAATTTACAAGAGATTTAGCGATGCAATAAATGGAAAGAGGAAAACCAATTATAAGAGTTAACAATAAAATCCACCCTAAAGCTGAGAAGTCAGCAGGGGAAGCCGATGTGGAATCAGGTTGAGCGATAAACACAGTTCCAACAACAATGATAATAAAGCCTAAAAAGGGAATCAGCGACCACAACGTTGCCCGGAAAGCGACACCTAAATAGACTTTCAGGTGATCGCGATACAGCCGCAAGCCAGCGCTAACTACATTACCTACACTCAAGGGTCCCATGGATTGGCGGGGGTCGGGATTCTGGGACATTGGCTAAACATCTCCTGATCGGTGAAAGGCTGAATTTAAAGCTATCTTAAGCTAAGTTAGGCAGAATCTTCAGTGAAATTTCATGAATATTCAACGTTGGATTGCGCGGCGGGAACCCAATTGGAAGCGGTTGGATACTCTGTTGCGGCAAGTGGAAAAAAAAGGGTTAAAGTCGTTACAGGCGGGGGAAATTCGGGAACTGGCGAGTTTATATCGTTCGGTATCGGCGGATTTAGCCCGGGCGAGAACCAACCAGGTGGGAACTCTCCTGGTGCAAGATTTACAACGGTTGACCTCTCGCGGCTATAACCAAATATATCAAGGATCTCGACGTCAGGAATGGCAAGCCGTGTGGCAGTTTTGTCGCTGGGGGTTTCCAGAGGTGGTGCAGCGCACTTGGGGTTACACTGCCATCGCCACAGCAATTTTTTTAGGGGCGGCGCTGGTGGCGTGGTGGTTGGCTTGGACTGATCCGGTGTTTATGTCGCTGGTGGTTCCGGATCATTTGATCGAGAAGGTGCGCGATCGCGGAGAATTATGGATGGGTTCGATTGTGGGCATTGAACCGTTAGCCTCTAGCAATATTATGATTAACAATATCCGTGTCTCCTTTGGTGCGGTTGCGGGTGGCATTACAGCAGGTGCCTATACGATCTTCCTGATGGCATTCAACGGCTTGCATATTGGTGCTGTCGCCACATTAGTCGGTCAAAATAATTTGGCGTATCCCTTCTGGGCGTTTGTATTCCCCCATGGTTCCCTGGAACTTCCCGCTATTTTCCTCGCTGGGGGTGCAGGTTTGTTAATTGGTCGCGGAATTCTGTTTCCTGGACACTATCGTCGGGTTGATGCGATTAAAGTGTATGGGTCTCAAGCCGCCCAGTTAGTCTTTGGCATTGTGCCAATGCTAATTATTGCTGGGATCATTGAAGGTTTTTTCTCACCGAGTCCTCTGGTTCCAGATTTGATTAAATATGTGGCTGGTGTGGGACTGTTTACCCTTTTAGTCCTTTACTGCACTCGTCCCTTAAGCCGTAATCCATCTTAAAATAAGGAATTGGCAATTGTAACGGGATAATTTATGGCTTACTTCTGGTATAAGGCATTTCACTTAATTGGCATTGTTGTCTGGTTTGCTGGGTTATTCTACCTCGTGCGTCTTTTTGTCTATCATGCAGAAGCCTCTCAGGAAGCAGAACCCGCGCAAACGATTCTGAAAAATCAATACCAAATCATGGAGAAGCGTCTCTACAACATCATTACCACACCGGGAATGGTGGTGACGGTTGCCATGGCAATTGGTCTACTCACGACTGAACCAGAGGTTTTAAAATCGGGTTGGATGCACGCGAAGCTGGGGTTCGTTGTGGTGTTGCTGGCTTATCATTTTTACTGTGGTCGGTTGATGCGACGGTTAGCCTCTGGAGACTGTCAATGGACGGGTCAACAGTTCCGCGCCCTCAATGAAGCCCCCACTGTCTTACTCGTGGCGATCGTTTTACTGGCTGTATTTAAGAATAGTTTACCCACGGATATTACTGCTTGGGGAATCTTTGCTCTGGTGATTGCGATGGCAGCATCGATTCAACTCTACGCGAAAAAACGGAAGCGGGATAAGGAAAAACGTCTGGCAGAAGCCTCCTCAGCAACCAGTGACGAGATGACTGAACAGGTATCGGCTTAACGGATCATTTCAGTAACACTCTTCTATAGCAGGATACATATCGCTAAGGACAAACCAACTGTGGTAGAGACGTTCTGCCGGAACGTCTCTTCTGGTTAAGAAGAGTAAACATTGGGATTAACAGTTCCTTATCTTTTGTGGAAAACTAACGGGTTTCTGTGGAAAAGTGGCATGATCTGTGGAAAAGTCAGGCTTTTTCCAGGGCTTCTGAGGGGTTAAAAGGTAATCCGATCCGACTCGTAAGCTGGAGGTTCGACATGAATCAACACGCGCACTGGATTAAAGCGTTCTTCTAATCGATCCTCCACCACTTCGGTAATTTGGTGGGCGGTTTCCACGTCTTTAGCATCAACAATCAGATGCATTTCAATGAAGACTTGACGCCCCAAGACGCCACGAGAGGCGATATCGTGGCAGTTGATGACTCCAGGAACTTGGATAACAATGGCTTGAATCGCTTCGGGTGCGATCGCGACTTGATCGACTAACCAGGGTAAGTTATCCGTTAACACTTCCCAGCCACTGCGAAAGACTAACAGGGCGACAGGAAAGGCGAGAATCACATCTAACCATTGGAGTTGGGGCAGATTCCATAGTCGTCCTTGCCAGATACCAATCAATCCCACCAAAACCGTAATCGTTACCCAGACATCACTCATCGTGTGTTGAGCATCCGCTATCAAAATCGCACTTCCCACCCGCTTCCCCACATTTCTTTCATAGAAGGTAACGAAAATATTCACGCCTAAGACAATCAGCAGTAACCATAACTCTGGCGCTGCGATCGTGATCGGCGTCAAACCGTTGACAATCCTCTCGATGGTGCCTTTGAGAATTTCAAAACAAGCAATGCCTAAAAATGCCGCAATCCCCAAAGCGCCTACGCCTTCAAACTTCTGATGACCATAGGGATGTTCGCGATCGGGATGAGGAGAGGAGAAGCGATTCGCCACTAAACCCAAAACATTATTGGCACTATCGGTGACACTGTGCAACGCATCAGCTTGTAAACTCAAAGACCCGGTTAAAATGCCGACAATGGCTTTCAATGCCATCACGAATACATTTAACAGCAGGGTAATCAGCAATACCTTGCGAACTTCAGCACGTTTGTCGGCTGGCATGATCGTTGCCCCTTGATCACAACTTTCCTCTACTCTTAGTTTAGTCGGATAAATGACTGAAACCCTTGCCATTTAATACTTTTAATTCTCCAAGCTTCCTAAATTTTTGCCGGCTTCTTGCAAGTTTTTCTAGGAATTGTGTGCCAAAACGCCTCATTCTTTGGTAGATTTTCGGAAGGACTCAATTACCATCTTCTATCAGTAAGCGCTCATTATTAAGATTTATTGCTCATGGTTCCAGCTCAACTTACCCTCAATCTGGCTCAAGGGTCTGTATCATTCAAATTTACGCCGGAAGCTGCCCAAAATTTACAAAAGGCACTCGCCCAACTTGTACAAACTTTAAAAGCTACGGCTCAAGCCCCAGGCAGTACCAGTAAGCCTAGTCCGCAAAAACCAATAGAGTACCAATATACTGGGGATGTTTTCTTGGAAATTTTCTGCAATCCCAATATTTACCCCAGTCCCTTTGCGGCTAAAGTTCTAATCACACTGCGGGATGAACGCATCCGTTTGAGTACGGAAGCTGAACTGACTCGGGTGATTGAGGATGTCAATCAGTATATCGAACAAGTTGGTTGATGAGTGACCAAAATCAAGAGGATGACCTAGATCTCAGGCTCCTCGTCCTTGCCTTTCGGCTGGATAGTGTAAAGTATTGTAAAATAAGCAACAGGTCAACTTTATTGACGCATGAATTCTAACAATATCCAAGACGCTTTACAAACTGGCTTTCGTGTATCGTTGGGGGCGACCACTTCCCTCATCGAAAGTCTCCAAGATGAGCAAAAGCGGGAAGAAAACCTGTCCCTGCTCAACTTAGACTTCAACCAACAGGTTACTGAGTTGTCGAAAAAAGGCGAAAAAACCGAGCAAGAGGCTCAACGCTTGATTGGACAGATGTTCAGCCAAATGAACCAACCGACAGACTCAGCTACACCATCAACACCTAGCGATAGCGGTTCAACACCACCAACGGGAACCACGTCTAGAAGTACCCAACAAGAACTTGAAGAACTGACGGTGCAAATTGCTCTGATCCGCACTGAGTTGGAGCAGATGCGTAATCCTGACTCGAATCAATAGTGAGTAGGGGCTGCTGAATCAGTCTTGTGGTTGGGATCGGGAATAGGGAATAGGCTTTCTTGCAATGGTTTCATATCATGTCCGGTCAAACCCCCTAATAGAAATTTCTCCGTGTCTGGAGCGTCTTCGCGTCTGTCCTAATTATGGGTAATCGTTAGGACATGATATTAACCCTCTGTCGAAGGAAAATTTGGTGCTTACGTCGCTGGGTACGCTTTCTGTTCTAAGCAGTTCTCAAACGTTGGTAAGGGCGCACGTCTGTGCGCCCCTACTATTTCCGGTTATCCAAATTTTAATAGGTAATTACATTGGTGCTTTGTTAAGCGGTTTCCTTTTCTAAGGGTTGTATCAGGTGCGATCGCTAGGACTCAAGCCTAATCATCAAAGGGTTTGCCAAACTCAATCCACACTTGCCTTGACTCGGCAATTCCTCAATCATATCGCCAATGACAACGCAACGATAGAACGTTTGCAGAGCCAATTTTGTCTAACTCCTTACATTAGCGCCGAGACAAACTCTCTCTCAACTGAGGCTATCTAATCATTTTCCCATTCTTCGGAACCAATTAAATCACCAATGCGGTCTCTCAGCAAGAAATCGCATAGCTCTAGTTCGCATTCCACACAAACCCATTCGCGAGCGGGAATGTATTGACAAAGAACGTAGATGGGTTGCTGACGGCTGACTACTCCTTTCTCCACGAGTTGACGTGCTTCTTCTTGAATCACATCAATGGAATATCGAATCGAGGGAGTAGAGGGAGTAGAGGGAACGGTTTGAAGGCTCATCGGACTCATAGATATCATCCTGACTAAAGATCAAGCTACGTTCTAACTATAAACGAATTTGGCTAGCCTGAAAAGGTATCTCGTTCCGTATAGGAAGTTACAAATTTATTCAATTTATGAATAAAAATTACCAAAGATAAAAATTATATCCCCGTCGGCTAGCTACCGATTACAGGCTGAAACCCTAGTCAGGCGGTTAATTTAGGGAATTGACACTCAGACCGTTTCTGAGAAAGGGATCGGGATCGCGGCAACCTAATTAATAAAACTTAAATAAATTCTGTTAACCCATAACCAGATTCAATCTGATCAAATAATACCTCAAGTGCGATCGCCTGCGCTTCTGGCATCTGTCCGTAGGAGTAGATGTAAGGCGTTTGGGCTCTGAGGTGGGGTCGGAACTGTTCTAGGATGTAGGGGCTACCGTAAATTACCAATGCCTCTAAGATTTGATTTTTTAATAACCCCTGTAGCCAATTCATCGCCACGGTGGTTAACCCAGCCGTATTCCGGAATGGATTACCGCGAATAAAAAGCTGTAGCAGCGTGGGCATCAGCCGATCATTCTCCTCCCTGGATATCCCTGGCGTATGGCGATCCACCCATTGCAGTTGGTAGCCAAACTGTTGGGGGATAGTAACGGCTGGAGCATTTCGCCCCAAAACATCACAGGTGAGAATATCATCCACAATGATTAGGTTACGTCCCTGAGAACTATTGGCAAGGGGTTTTGAGCGCAGGGGAAGGGAACCGCCAACCTGTTGAGAATCGCGGAGTATATGAGTAACTGTCTGAATCGCCGTCGGTTGAGCGAGATGATCTAGAAACGATAACCGTTGAGAGGGATCACTCTGGCTCACTGGTACTTCTGCACCCCTGCTCATCTTCGTCTTCGCCTGCCAAATCCGTTCCACAGATGCCAGAATGCGATCGCGTGAAATTCGTCCCGCCGTTACCGCCTCACAGATGGCTTGAATCGTGGTTTCTGGGTTAACGGGCATCAGTAAAATATCCGCCCCCGCTTCCACCGCTTTTACCGGGGCTTCCGTTGCGCCATAACGATTCGCGATCGCACCCATAATTAAAGCATCGGTGACAATCAACCCTTCAAACCCCAACTCTTGGCGCAGCACTTGGGTTAAAACTTTTTCGGATAACGTCGCCGGAAATTGCTCATCCAAGCTGGGGATCAGCAAATGAGCCGTCATCACCGCATCCACACCCGCCGCCATCGCCGCTTGAAACGGGGGAAACTCGATCTCGGCTAGTCGCGATCGCGAATGAGATAATATCGGTAAATTTAAATGAGAATCGATCGCCGTATCCCCATGACCCGGGAAATGTTTCGCCGTGGTTAACACCGGATAGTCTTGTGTCCCCCGGATAAACTGACAAGCCAATTGACTCACCGTTTCCGGCGTATCCGCAAACGCCCGCACATTAATCACTGGGTTTTGCGGGTTATTATTCACATCAACGACGGGTGCGAGAATCCAGTTAATCCCAATTGCTAAGGCTTCTTGAGCGGTAATCGCCCCCTTTTGTCGAGCATAGTATTGGGCTTTATCCAGATTCTCACAGGCAATCGCCCCCATTGCCATCGGTGGCGGAAACCAAGTCGCCCCCGCAAACCGTTGACCGACTCCTTCTTCAATATCAGCGGCAATCAATAAGGGGATTGGGGCATACTCTTGTAATTGTTGCGATCGCAGCGCCAATTCTCCAGCACTCGCACCCAATAAAATCACACCGCCCACGCCCCAATCCTGTATCCAGTGCTGCAATTTAGCGGCTGGAGGCTCCCAAGCCGGATACTGAATTTGATGGTCAAACAGGTAGCCAGACGCCCGCACCACAACCATCTGCGCCACCTGTTGCGCCAAGGAGAGAGACTGAATATCGGGTAAGGGATTCATTCTTCTGTCTCAGGAACCTGATCATCAAGTCCCTTACGGCGACGTTCTTGTGAGAGTTGATTCAATAGTGTCAACATACGAGCGCCACGTTCTAAGCCTCGGTCTTCAATAAAGACGACCTCTGGGGTACGACGCAAGCGCACCCGCCGACCTAATTCGCGGCGGACAAAACCCGTAGCTGATTGTAAACCTGCCATCGTTTCCGATTTTGCCTCTTCAGTGCCGTAGATTGACACATAAATTTTGGCATGTTGCAAGTCACCCGAAACATCGACATCGGTAACACTGACCATTCCAGCACCAACACGGTCATCTTTGATATCGTGCAATAACATTTGACTGACTTCCTGCTGAATCAGCGAGGAAACCCTAGACACACGGCGATTTGTAGCCATAACGCCCCCTTTACTAAGTGGTCATTCGTCATTCGTCATTCGTCATTGGTCATTGGTCATTTGTCATTGGTCATTGGTCATTTGTCATTTGTCATTGGTCATTTGTTAGGGAACAGGGAACAGGGAACAGGGAACAGGTAAGCGTTTTGAGTTAACTTCCCCATCTTCCCTATCTCCCTCATCTTCCCCATCTTCCCCAGCTCCCCCTGCTCCCCCTGCTCCCCCATCTCCCTCACTCCCTAATCTCCTAAACTGGATTCAGTCCTAGCATGGCACGCAGGGTGAAAACTAGGAACAGAAATGTCCCCACAACCAGACCCACGAGCGCGATCGCACTCACCGGATTACTCAGGACTGGCTTAAAGCGTTCAAATAAGGCAAAGAAGATGCCCAAGGATATACTAATCAGGTAACGAGGATATCGGCTAATGTTTTGCAAAAAGTCTTTCATTTTCCCTTTGTAACTGTATCTTGGAGTTCTCAGACATACCATGGCATGTCTGAAACATGGCTGCCGTTAGCACAGAGGCAGAAACATCTGCCATTATGCACTATATCTTATTTCGCTGAACCTCTAGCTTGAGGCGGTTATTGATTTATAGAAGTAAACTTTTTGATAGAAGCCGCCGCCTCTTCAGGTTTCCCCGATGAAGGGAACACTAAAATGCTCTTAATTTTGCTGTTATTCACCAGTTCTTTTAAACGATACAACTGCTGATCAGAAATAGCCACTCCTGCATAATTTTCAGCATAGTCTAGCTCTTGCTGAAAATTGTCGTCGTTATAGATTTGAATAAAAGCTCGATCGACATTCCAGTTTTTCCAATCTGCCGCAAAATAGCGTTTACTCCAATAAGGATTATGATGGCAAAGGTCAAAACTAACGGCTGGGTTAGCTTTCTTCATGTCAGCGATCATTTGCTGGACAAAATTCGTCAAATGGGTCGTGCGATCGACTTTTCCGGGTAAGTCAGCATGATATCCTAGGTAATCATCCCACTGCACGGCATCAATCGTCGGATACTTTTGCACAAACTCAACTAATATCTTTTTGAAAAAAGTCGCTACCTCTGGGAGTTCTACATCCAGTAAGTAGTGATCAATACCCGCATAAGTTTTATCTACCCCAGGCACAATCCATCGTTGAGCGATCGCCCTGTCAAATATCGGGCTATTTTTATCAATTTTAATTCCCTTCTCAAAATAGGCGTGAACTTCCATTCCCTGCTTGTGCGCTTCATCAATCAACCACTCTAACCATTGGTCTTGAAATTCGTTAGGACAACTGTTGTATCCGAAGGTTTGCTGCATCACCTCACTGGGATACATGGTGCAACCATTACCCCAAACTCCATGAATAATTGTATTGATTCCTTGAGCGCGATAATAACGGACTCGTTCACGAATCATTTTTTCAGTAGCATTATTCGTGGCTTGATACCGACTTAAATAAATTCCTCGGATTTCCTTTTTCTGCCAAGGTGTTTGAGGGGATGGGGATGGCTTGGGGGTGGTGGGTAATGGTGAAGCTTGTGGATTAGGTGTGGGTGTCTCAGTCGGAGTAACAGGTTCTACGGGAGAAGTAGCAACCGATGCGCTTGGACTAGGCGTAGGAGTTAAATCAGTTGGGGTTGGGGGTTGAGGATTCGATGGAGTCGGTTGTTGATGACTTTGTTGATTATTCGGCAAAAATTGGCGGATATTGAGATGAGCAAGTAGAGTGTCTCGCTGCATAAATCCCCAATAACCAACACCTAACAAAACAAGGATTAATGAAATGGGAATAGAAGCACATCCACATCCCTTCTTTTCTTTTTTCGCTGGCATGACAACAAAGCGTAATGGTTTAATGATGACACAGCTTGGAGAAAGAGATTCTGGTTGCAGTTGCTGTAGAGGGTGAGGAGCAACCTGGCTAGAAACCCAGATCCGCTTACTCCTAGCTTAACCCATTGCTTCATTTGCTCATTCTCGGTTGCGATCGCGTTCTTCACCCCATTGGGATCATGTCAGGGAACGTTGAGGAGAGGGCGATCCCACCCAATTGAGTACAAAGCAATTCTTAATTGATGCAAGGGGGTTGTCCCTACAGTAATGACAAAGGACAAAGGACGAATGACAAAGGACAAAATTTTAGCGTTTTGGTTTGGAGAGCCAGATACCCCAGGGTATGGGAAACCTCGTCAGGCTTGGTTTACCAAAAATTCAGCCTTTGACGAAGAAGTGCGATCGCGCTTTTTGGACGAGTATCAACAAGCGACGACGGGTCAACTCAACCACTGGCAGGAATCGCCTTATAGCTGTCTGGCACTGATTCTACTGTTAGATCAATTTCCCCGCAATATGTTTCGGGGTCAACCTCAAGCCTTTGCTACTGACTCTCAAGCTTTAGCCATCGCCCAACATGCGGTGTCACAGGGTTTTGACCAACAATTGCTCCCGGTACAGCGTTGGTTTATTTATATGCCCTATGAACATAGTGAGAACTTAGCCCACCAGCGTCGGTGTGTTGAGTTATTTTCCACACTGAAAAATGATCCAGACAGCGCCAGTACGATTGATTACGCCTATCGCCATCTCAAGGTAATTGAACGTTTTGGGCGATTTCCCCATCGTAACCCAATTCTGGGTCGAGAAAGTACACCGGAAGAAGTGGTATTTCTTAAACAACCAGGTTCCTCATTTTGATCTGCTTTTTGATTGCTGATTGGGGAAGAGGTGATTAGAAATCCAGGATTGGTTACGTTAATGTGTAGGGGCGGGTTTAGGGATTAACTTTGATAGTTCATACTAACTAGAATACAAAACCCGCCCTGCCTATAAATGTCATGAATAAGATTATATTGATTGACCAACGCACGGATTAGAGGACGGATTTAGTTTAATTGCTGATTGGGGAAGAGGTAATTAGAAATCCAGGATTGGTTACGTTAATGTGTAGGGGCGGGTTTAGGGATTAACTTTGATAGTTCAGACTAACTAGAATACAAAACCCGCCCTGCCTATAAACGTCATGAATAAGATTATATTGATTGACTAACGCACGGATTAGAGGACGGATTTAGTTTGATTACTGATTGGGGAAGAGGTAATTAGAAATCCAGGATTGGTTACGTTAATGTGTAGGGGCGTGTTTAGGAATTAACTTTGATAGTTTCAGACTAACTATAATACAAAACCCGCCCTGCCTATAAACGTCATGAATACGATTATATTGATTGACCAACGCACGGATTAGAGGACGGATTTAGTTTAATTGCTGATTGGGGAAGAGGTGATTAGAAATCCAGGATTGGTTACGTTAATGTGTAGGGGCGGGTTTAGGGATTAACTTTGATAGTTTCAGACTAACTAGAATACAAAACCCGCCCTGCCTATAAACGTCATGAATAAGATTATATTGATTGACCAATGAACGGATTAGAGGGCTGGTTTTGGCAAGTGAACGGCTAAACCCTCCCCTACAGCGGATTTGTAGGAGCAAACGTCCACAGTTTGAGATTTGCCGATCGCCTATTTTTTGGGTAACACTGGATGAGACAATGGCAGAGAAGGATTAAACTATGCTCGTATTTTTTATTCACGGTGTTGCCACGTCCAACGTCAGATATGCCGATCCACTACAACGTCTCATTCAGGAAGAGTTTGATCAACTAGGAGAATCTCGTCCCCATTTTTATTCTTGTTTTTGGGCAAATGTTCTAAACGATGTTGGCAAGATATGGAACTGTATTCATCAAGACTTACAGGAACTTAAGAGAGAATATCCCCAAACTAGCCCAGATGATATTTTCCGTTATCGAGAATTTCGCGAAGGATTCCTATCAGAGTTCGGTGGAGATTTTTTAAGTTACCTAAATCCTGAACGAGGTGCTGCTATCAGAAATCTGATTGCCCAACAGCTAGCCGATTTTCTGACCAAGAATCCTGAAGAAACAGAACTCCATATCATTACCCACTCGCTGGGAAGTGTTATCCTATGGGATATCTTATTTTCCGAGAGATTCAGCCCCGAAGATCCAGCTCATGATATTCGAGCCATGATTCATGGCTTAAACCAGTCTGAACCAATGAGAAAAGTACATCTCAAAAGCATCACAACAATGGGATCACCCATTTTGTTCCTGAATATGATGTTAGAGGTTAATCCCGACAAACTTAAACAATTTGCCAATCGTTATCAAAACCAGCCGCTAAGATGGCGCAATATCATTCATTCCTCAGATTTGATTGCTTATCCGCTGCGGTCAAGCTTAAATCTCCAACCCTCTGATAACCTTTATTTTCGAGATGAATATATCTCGACTGATGCCAATCTAGCCGAAAAAGCTGCCCGTGCTGTTGGTCAATTTGAAGCAGCACTTGCATTAGGTGTAGCTGATGCTCATGGTTCTTATTGGCATTGTTCCCAAACTGCTAATATAGTTACGTCTAATATTCTGGGGAGTCAAGGAATTATCCGAGATGTGATTAATCGTTTATATAAAGTTCGCGGCATGACCAAGAAAATGTTGGATTTTACCAAAGATAGTCCGATCGATAGAAGTTTACAGCCGCTCATTTTCACAGATAGTAGTGGAATCCTATACCTCGTTGTCAATCCTCTTCAAGTGCATCATGTTTATGTTTATGATAATAAAAATGACTGTAAATTTGCTGGATATGTTGGTTGGATGGATACTGGGGGATTAAAAGAAGAAGTTGAATGGATTAAAATGAATTTGTGCCAAGTCACGGAATAATCCTTATCCTAAGTATAAAAAGGAGCGCTAAATGACACAACGCCATTTTCCAGGGAGCAAGTTAGCCACAAGATCCAATGATGACGATGATGACGAAGATCTATTTGAGTATTTCTATGATGAGCCGGGGAGTTTACCGGGAACCTTAAGCATTGATGAAGATGCTTGTCCGTCATTTATCGTTTTGATTGACTACGATGAAAGTCACGCCAATCGTGTAACCAATTTAACCGCAGATGCTTGTACTCCTTACCTGACAAGTGAATCCGTATCTTGGCTGGATATTCAGGGGTTAGGTAGTGAAGATATTTTATTAGGCTTGGGGCGAATTGTGGGGTTACATCCCTTGTTATTGGAGGATGTGGTTAATGTTCCGCAGCGCCCTAAAGTGGAAGATTATACCGATCAGTTACTAATTATATCCCAGATGGTCATGCCTAAACCCACAGAAGATGGGTTTTGGATTGAGCAAGTGAGTTTTGTCTTAGGAAAATCCTATTTACTGACCTTTCAGGAGGAACCAGAACGGGATTGTTTTGAACCAGTACGCGCTCGAATTCGGGGACATAAAGGTAAAATACGGCAAGCGGGTGCGGATTATCTGGCGTATACGCTCTTGGATGCGATCATTGATGGGTTTTTTCCAGTGCTGGAAGACTATGGGGAACGCATCGAAGCGTTAGAGGATGAAGTGATTCTCAACCCTAATCACCAAACCCTGGAGAAAATTTACCAGGTTCGGCGGGAATTACTGGCATTACGCCGTTCAATTTGGCCCCAACGCAGTGCGATTAATGCATTAATTCGCGACGGTAGCCATTTGATTAGTTCAGATGTTCGTATTTATCTCCGGGACTGTTATGACCACACGATTCAGGTACTTGATATGGTAGAAACCTATCGGGAATTGGCGTCAGGTTTAATGGATGTTTACTTGTCCTCTGTCAGCAATAAAATGAATGAGGTAATGAAAGTCTTGACCGTAATGTCAACGGTTTTCATTCCCATCACCTTTATCGCTGGGGTTTATGGGATGAACTTCCAATATATACCAGAATTAACCTGGCGTTGGGGATACTTTGTCTGTTGGGGCGTGATGATCGCGATCGCGGCGTCTTTATGCTTCTTTTTCTGGCGTCGCGGCTGGTTCGAGGATTCTCGCTTTGCCAAACATGATTAAGGTTAAGTGCTGACCACTAATAACCGATCATGGGTTTGCTTGCTTTTGTGTATTAATTAGGAGTCTTGGGGTTTATGGATTTTGCGACAGAATTAGCCCGAAATATATTAGTTTTAACCGTTTATTTTATTGTTGTTGCCTTGGTTTTTAACCAAGCCTTTCAGTCCTTAGATAAGCTGGTGAAATTTGAAACCGATGCGGCTCATCTAAATCAAGAGTTGTCACAATATAAGCTACAGGACTTTCTAGTCGTAAAATTTTCCTTTGCCGATAAATACGAATTGGATGAACTGAAACGATTATCCATGAGTATTGAAAATAAATCCAAAGATGTTTTTGTAGAAATTGATTGGAAACAGTGTTTTATCAGTGATTTCGACAAGCGCATTCGGCGAGCTATCCGCGTGATTCCCGGCAAAAATGAGGCAGCCTCTCAATCGCCAAGTACAATTCTTCCTGGTCAAACCTTAAAAGAAGAGATTAGCGATGAAAAGATAGGTTCTCCTCTTGTTTCCCCTAAAAACCTACAAGCAGCGGCTGACAAAAACGACTATTTTTACTTGCGTTTATTCTTAAAGATATCGGAAGCAAATACAAAAGGACGTACCTGCAACCTACGCTGTCAGTTCATCGCCAAAAATCTGTCCTGGCAAAAAGCACTGGTTCTCGCCTTACAACCCAAATAATTAAGGGTTGCTGAATGAGTGTTGTGGTGAGGGGGAGCTGGGGGAGCTGGGGGAGATGAGGGAGATAGGGGAGATGGGGAAGAAGACTTCCCGATGGGAGTGATCGCACGCTTCTACCTTATCGGCGATTAAAATAGATCACTAAGGAGAGAGTCGGCGCAGGTGGTTGCGGATTCACCCAAGTGGTGAATCTGAGGAAAGTCCGGGCTCCCGAAAGACCAAACTTGCTGGGTAACGCCCAGTGCGGGCAACCGTGAGGATAGTGCCACAGAAACATACCGCCAATTCGTCATCAGTCACCAGTCTGATGTCTATAACCAAGGACATAAGACAAAGGACATAAGATGAATTGGTAAGGGTGCAAAGGTGCGGTAAGAGCGCACCAGCAGCATCGAGAGGTGCTGGCTCGGTAAACCCCGGTTGGGTGCAAGGTCGTTAGGAACTACGGTTGGTCTTTTACCAGTTCCTGCTTAAAGAGCCGCTAGAGGCGTCTGGTAACAGGCGTCCCAGATAGATAACTACCCTCCTAGTGATATAGGAGAACAGAACCCGGCTTACGTCCGACTCTCTCCCTTCTAAAATAGATGGGAACTACTAAGGTTAATGGTGAAGATCGTCATTTGTCATTTGTCATTTGTCATTTGTCATTTGTCATTCGTTTATGTAGGGGTTTGAATAAAAGTCCGACTACTTATGAATTATGACCATTGACCCCAGACGACAAAAACAACTGCAAAAATTAGTGCAAAAGCTCGGATTACTGGACAATACGCCGATTCAGTGGGATTTGCTTGACTTGGCGTTGACTCACCCCAGTATGTCCCGTGATGTGAACTATGATCAGTTGGAGTTTGTCGGGGATGCGGTGGTGCGAATGGCTGCCTCAGAGTTATTATTTGAAACCTATCCCAACGCTTCAGTCGGTGACTTTGCGGCAATTCGTTCCGTGTTGGTGAGCGATCGCATCTTGGCTCAATTGGCTCAAGAGTATGGACTGGAGCGATACTTGCTCCTGGCTCCCAGCGCGGCGGCTGATCCCAGGGGTGAGATGTCACGGCTGGCTGACGCCTTTGAAGCGATCGTTGGCGCACTCTATCTGAGTACCCACACCTTAGAATTAATTCGCCCTTGGCTTGATCCTCATTTTCAGCGATTGACGGAAGACATTCTTAAAGATCCCGCCCGCCAAAACTATAAAGATGCTCTGCAAGAATGGACTCAAGCTCACTATAAATCTTTACCCGAATATCGCCTTACCGAAACCAATCCCATTGAGGCAGACGAGAATCGCTTTACTGCCCAAGTTTGGTTTCAAGGTCAACAATTGGGTGAAGGGCAAGGGCGCTCTAAAAAAGCGGCAGAACAAGCCGCCGCTAAAGCAGCTTTGGCTAAAGTGATTGGTGATTAGTCCTTCGTCATTTGTCCTTCGTCATTAGTCCTACTCGCTCCCGAAAAGAAGCAAGCTACGTCATAGTGACATCAGGGTGACAAACAACGATAATAGTGAAACCCGCCCCTACAGATTCAAAATTTCATGAAGACTAAAATTGCCGTATTGGGAGCAGGACGCTGGGGTACGCATTTGGTGCGGAATTTCGCGTCACATCCCGATGCTCAACTGGTAGCGGTAGTTGATTCCTCTAGGGAACGCTTAACTCAGCTTAAAGAACGGTTGAACCTGAATGACAATGTGGTTCTAGCAGACAATTGGCAATCAATACAATCCCAGATAGAGTGCGATGCGGTTGTAATCGCGACTCCGGCGGTGACTCATTATTCCCTGATTCAAGACGCCCTACAGCAAGGGTTTCATGTGCTAGCAGAAAAGCCGTTGACCCTCGATGCGGCTGAATGCCAACAGTTGTCTGATTTAGCCCGTCAACAGCAGCGCCAGTTGATGGTAGATCACACCTATTTATTTCATCCGGCTGTTGAGCAGGGTAAAGCGGTGGTGCAATCTGGATGCTTAGGAGAATTGCGCTATGGCTACGCGGCTCGGACGAATCTAGGACCCGTGCGTCAGGATGTCGATGCACTGTGGGATTTAGCCATTCATGATATCGCGATCTTCAATACCTGGTTAGGTGAGCAACCTGTGCAAGTTCAAGCCACGGGACGGGTATGGTTACAACGGCAAGAGGGATCTGTAGGGGCGGGTTTGACCAATAACGTTTCACAAGAAACCGCTAATGTAACTAAACCCGCCCTAGATCAATCGGGGGATGTAGGGGCGGGTTTAACCGATAACGTTTCACAAGAAACCGCTAATGTAACTAAACCCGCCCTTCTTGAGGAACATGATTTAGCCGATTTTGTTTACGTTATTTTGACATACCCAACGGGTTTTCAGGCATATATTCACTTATGTTGGCTCAATCCAGATAAACAACGGCGTCTGGGGGTAGTGGGGAGTCAAGGAACGTTAATTTTTGATGAGATGCAAAATGATGCGCCCCTAACGCTTCAGCATGGGTATTTCGAGCAAAGTGGAGATGTGTTTACGCCTGCGGGTTTGCGGCGGGAAGTCATCGAAATCGAGCATCGCGAACCGTTGGCGCAAGTGTGCGATCGCTTTTTGCAGAGCATCCGCGATAATCAACCTGTATCAGTATCTTCGGGCTGGGTAGCGGCTCAACTGGTTAATATTCTCAGTTGTCTATCCCAGTCTCTCCAACAGGGAGGAACACCGATTAAGGTTCCTCAGTTAGCGGAATGACAGATAACTTAAAAAATTGGGTAGGATGTGGGGTGTCGGGAAAAACTTTCGACCTCAATTTTCTCTGTCAATAAGAGTGTCTTCTGGATTATCTTCAGGAAAGACAACATCTTCATACAGCAAAGAAATAGGGCATCGGAAATCAACGCTAGTTAAATACACCTCTAATTCTGTCCCGCTACTCGTTGTTTCTTCAACAGAATAAGCCGTCAATTCCCATTTTCCCATCTCATTGAGTCGGTAGCATTCCACGTTCATGTTGATTTTGGAGTTGAGCAATCATTGAAAATATTTCCTTTAAATATGACTATAGTAAACTATCAATCCGTTATTAATCTGCCGTTAATCTCGCCAATTGAATCCTGCTGTTTAGGCAAATCTGTTGATAGTTGTGAGGGTGGCTCACTGTCAAGTTGCTCATCCGTATCCTGTCCCTTTGTTTCGACAAGCGGTAAGCTAATATTTACCGTCGCTCCCTGACCTGAGCCAGCACTAAAGAGCGTAATTTTCCCTCCCATCAATTGGATCAAGTTGCGGGAAATCGCCAAACCGAGACCTGTACCACTGTACTTGCGTGTGGTTGATCCATCTACCATGACAAAGGGACGAAAGAGTTTAGCCTGTTGCGCGGGAGCGATGCCAATTCCCGTATCTCTAACTGTTACAACAACTTGTGCAGGAAACAACTCTCCAGTTTCGTGATTTTCAGTAACTTGTTTATTGCTAGGAATCGTGGAGACGCTAGCAACATATGTAGAATCATCAGCACTCACCAAGGGTTCTGTCTTATCGCTGGCTGGTTCAATCCGGGTACTAATTGTAATACTACCCGCATCGGTAAATTTTTCGGAATTGCCAATAACATTGATCAGGATTTGCTTCAGTTTAGCGGGATCGGCAAGAACGGGAAGTTTTTCATGCAAGTCTTTTGTATTGAATTCGAGTCCCTTCGATTGAATAGAGACTGCCTGTAAGTGAATCACTTCATCAATCAGTTGACGCAGATCGATCAGTTCAACTTCAACGGAAAGTTTCCCTGATTCAAGTTTTGCCAGGTCTAAAACATCATTAATAATGTTCAACAAATGAATAGCCGCTTCATCGGCTCGTTGTAAAAAGTCGAGTTCTTCCTCGCGGTCATCACAGAAACCATCTTTGACCAGTCGCAGGCAACCAATAATACCATTCAAAGGAGTTCTCAGTTCATGGGAGGTCGTGGCAAGAAACTCATTCTTAAGCTGGTTGGCGGCTTGGGCTTCTTTCCAGGCGGCTTCGAGTTCTTCTGCCCAATGTTTGAGGCGCTCAAACATACCATCAAGGGCTTCGGCTAATTGGTTAATTTCTCTAATTTTGAAGGTATGAGGAATGCGATAATTCGAGTGAAGCTGGGATTCATGCAGGGCGCAATCTCTGAGTTTTTCTAAGGGACGGGCGAGGTCACGGGCAATGTAAAGTGTGGCTAAAATACTGGCAGCAATTAAGCCACAGGTGAGGATAAACAGAACTTGGCGGATATCCTGAAGACCGATCAGCGCACTCTCTAAGGGGGTAACAGCGAGAATAATCCATTGCTGGTCAGATTGGTCGCTAATCGGACTTTCAATCGCTGTGTAGCCAGCAACATATTCCTGACCATCCAAGGCAAGATGGATAAAGGACTCACGACCTGCGATCGCGTCTTCGACCAGACTCTCAAGTCTTGAAGAATCCAGTTCTTGGTTGATATTGCGTCCCACTTGCTGGGCGATGGGATGCACCAGAATTTTACCCGCTTGGGTAATCACCACGGGTTCACCAGATAGGGAACCAGGCTTGATAGATTTGGATTGGAGTAAGGATGAGCATAAGCTCAAAGCATATTGGAGTTGACCCTCAGGGTTATAAACGGGCGCACTCAACAGAATCGGGAGTTGACTTTTGTCTGAGATGGCTTCAGCTTCGTTTGTAGCAGGGGTTGAGGGTGCTAGCTGAGGTAGCACTGTGACCTCAATTTGAGACGGATCGACAGAAACCTCACCTTGCTGGCTAGACCATTGCGATATCACTTGCTGGCTGACGAGTAAGGGTTGATTACAGGTACTGCTCACAATATCTTGAGTCTGGATATCACTCAACTGCACGCAATTGATCGGGGTTGGGAGTTGTTGAGCCAGTTGGTTGATAAATTGTTGATAGCCTGTCGATGACTGAGATTGAAGGACTATGGCTTGGCTAGCGGTCAGCAGGTTGGCTTGTAACGCTGAGATCGACTCTTGAATGCTTTCCCCTTTTCTCACAGCACTTTCGGTTAAATTTTGACGCGCTGTGTCTAAAAGCGTAGAGCGTGCTTTTCTGTAGGTCACATAAACTCCCAAGAGTAACACTGGCACGCTAAGTAACAACAGGCGTGACAGCAAAACACGACGAAAGGAGGATTGACCTGGCTTAGCCATAAGATACGCTGGTGTGATTACAGAAGAAAAGGTGGTAGAAAGAGTAATCGTTAATACAGTTTACGAGTCACCGAGTTTCCTTGAAAACCCCTTATCTCTATCCTAGAACGATTCAAAACCTCTTTCGATTGTTGTGATAGAGTGCCACACATGCAGATGATCCTTGGGTGAATTGCGCCAAAATAGTGATCATTCTTTTTCTTACCCCAGACAACTATGCCGGAAAAGTCTGCTATCAATCGACCCCATACCACGGTTGTTCTGGCAATGAGTGCCGATGGCAAGATTGCGGACGTGACGCGATCGCCTGCCCGATTCTCATCGTCTGCGGATCAAGCCCATCTGGAAAACCAGGTGGCATTGGCGGATGGGGTTTTGTTCGGTGCAGGAACTCTCCGGGCTTATGGTACCACTCGCCGTGTCTCAAATTCCCAGTTACAGCAGCAGCGTCAACAACGGGGCTTACCCATCCAACCGGTGCAGATTGTTTGCTCCCATCTAGCTCAATTCGATCCACAATTACGCTTTTTTCGCCAAAACGTACCCCGTTGGCTGTTGACAACAGAGGCGGGTGCTAAACCCTGGCGGGACAAGTCGGATTATTTTGAGCGGATTTTGGTGGTGAATGCCTCTAGCGATGGGATAAATTGGCATGACGCTTATCAACAGCTCAACCAATTGGGCATCCAACGGCTTGCTGTCTTAGGGGGGGGTAACTTAGTGGCATCTCTACTGGCGGCTGATTTAATCGATGAACTCTGGTTCACAGTTTGTCCCCTGATTTTAGGGGGTGCAGACGCCCCAACGCCTGTTGAGGGAACTGGCTTTTCTGAGCAATTGGCGAAACGTTTAGAACTTTTGGCGGTTGAGAGGATTGACCAAGAGTTATTTCTACACTATGGGCTGTCCAGGGAATGAGGAGATGGGGAAGTTGTAGAGACGTTGCATGCAACGTCTCTACAACTTAATTTTGACAATTCATCTCACATTAACGGTCAAAATAAACTCGGCTATGTTAACTTATGTAAATAACCCCTCAAGCCCTTACCAATGACAAAAGACTAATGGCAAATAACGATCCTCACCGTTCATTTTAATCCATGCCGATCTAGACCTAATTATAGATTTTCCCAATGGTTCACCAACCGCAGACTGACTATTCCGTTAACTGGGTTAACCGGATGGCTGATATTCCCCAAGCCGCTTGGGATGCCCTTGCCCAACCCCTGAAAACACCATTTCTGGAATGGGATTGGTTGAATAATTTAGAAACATCGGGAAGTGCGACGTCTAAAACCGGATGGTTGCCCCATCACCTAACTATATGGCGAAACCGAGAGCTTATTGCGGCTGCGCCCTTCTATATTAAAGGTCATAGCTATGGAGAATTTGTTTTTGACCACCAATGGGCAGATCTATCCCATCGTTTAGGCGTTCGCTACTATCCCAAACTGTTAGGGATGACGCCGTTTACCCCAGCAGGGGGTTACCGATTTTTAATCGCACCTGGAGAAGATGAAGATGAACTCACTGAGATTATGGTGAGTGCCATTGATCACTTTTGCGGGGATAACCGGATTAGTGGCTGTCATTTTCTCTTTGTTGACCCTGAATGGCGACAGGTGATGGAACGCCATGGTTTTACAAGCTGGTTGCATCACAGTTATATTTGGCAGGATAAAGGGTTTAGTAGCTTCGATGATTATCTGAGTATCTTTAACGCCAATCAGCGGCGTAATATTAAGCGCGAACGTAAAGCGGTGACTAAAGCCGGACTGCGTTTGGTTCCTTTAGTCGGGGATGATATTCCCAAATCCTTATTTCCCCTGATTTATAACTTCTATAGCAGCACCTGCGATAAGTTTTTTTGGGGCAGTAAGTATCTGACGCGCCAGTTTTTTGAACAGTTGTATCCCGACTATCGTCATCGTGTGGTATTGGTGGCGGCTTATCGAGACGATGATGACCGACATCCCGTGGGGATGTCGTTTTGTATTAATAAGGGTGATCAGTTGTATGGGCGCTATTGGGGCTGTTTTGAGGAATATGATTGCCTGCATTTCGATGCGTGCTATTACACCCCGATAGAATGGGCGATCGCGAATGGGGTTAAGATGTTTGATCCAGGTGCTGGGGGACGCCACAAGAGACGACGAGGATTTCCCGCGACACCGAATCACAGTCTGCACCGATTTTATAATCAACGCCTGATGCAAATTTTGCGCCATTATATAGGTGAAGTGAATGAAATGGAACAGGAAGAAATCGACGCGATCAATAATGATTTACCCTTTACAAAACGAGATATTCAATTTTTAGTTCAGGATTGATTGTCACGGGATGATGAATGATTAAAGTATCCCAGTTTTTAACCGAACCTCAGCACAATTGGCAGGGGTCTTAATTTTCCAATTGCCATAAGATGCTTCTGCGTCCTGCCCTCTGCCTGCTTTAAACGGTCTAAACACGATACTATTCAAGAAGGGACGCATTGAGCAAAGAAAAGATGAACCAAACAGTAGAAGACCTGCGTACAATTAATGACAAACTGTCTAAACGGGAAATTGAACTTGATCCCGGTGGATATTTTATTATTTACCTCGACCGGGATGCACGATTAATTTGTGCCAAACATTTCACCAATGTGATTGATGATCGCGGTTTAGCCGTTGACCCAGAAACGGGTAAACCGATTCCCGCACGAGGTAAGGTAGAACGCACGCATACTCAGGTGTTTACAGGTAGAACCGCCAAGGAAATTTGTGTGGTTATTTTTGAGCAAACCCAGCCCTGTCCAGTCACGATGTTGGATCATGCGGCTTATTTAGGACGGGAGTTTATGCGGGCTGAGTTTGCTTTAATTTCTGGACAGGAGTATGTTCAAGATTAAGTAGGTGGGGACAATTAAAGTTAACGGTGGGGATCGTCATTCGTCATTCGTCATTCGTCATTTGTAAGGGTTTGAGGCTTGTTAACATAACTTAACATGGTTGAGTTTATTTCCACCAACCTACTTAGTGCTTTACAGCAAAAGCTTCTGATCATCTCTTAGAGAACAGGGAACAGGGAACAGGGAACAGGGAACAGGGAACAGTAACAAATGACAAATGACAAATGACAAATGACAAATGACGAACTTAACCAGAGAAGCCCTGATAAAAGAAGTAGGTTGCCATCGGTACGACTGTCGCGACAACCAATAAGACAACAACCCAGATGGTTGAGTTTTTGGTGTCAGTTTCTTCTGCGCTGGTAAATGTACCTTCAACCTGAACCGTTTCTTCGACAACTGGAGGACCGGGATCAGGTTGACCCGATAGCACAGCCACTAAGCGATCGCTAGCCTCTAAAAAAGACTTATTGTACTTGTTACCTTCCCGCAAGGGGACTGTCATTGTTTCCGAGGCGACACTCTCGGCAATTTCGTCGGGCATAATTGACTTGACGTCTTGCCCAGTGACAATGGCAGTATTATTGGTCAGGGTATCGATAAGCACCAGGGTTTGATTCGCTTGGGCTTCCGGTGTCGGATACCATTTTTTGAATAGGGCTTTAGCAAAGCTGTCTACGGTTTCACCGTAGTCTAAACGGCGAACCGTCACAAATCTGACTTCCTTGTCGGTTTTCTGGGCTAAGTCTTCCAAGCTCTTGCTCAACTTGCCTTCACTCAGGCGGCTGAGTACGTCGGCTTGATCAATCACCCATGTTGGTTCACCCGCGTTGACATTGGGCATTTGGTAGACGTTTATAGCGTTGGCAGGTGTAGCCACCAATCCGCTAACTAAAACGCCCAGTAATAGCGGTAGTATTAGACGTTTCAGGTTTTTGTATAGTTGATTGAAGATTTGTCTCATTTACTGACTCTTGAGATGACTGTTTTTTTCAAAATACTACACTCTAGAGAACGAACGACATCTAGCTCATGTCTTGACATATAACCATAGTTATGCAACCTAGATTCCTGATTTCTCCAAGAAGTCAGGGGTTTTGGTCGCTGGATGTAGACGATGATTCGCGCCGATTACCCCCTAGAGACACGGCGGTGTTATATCCTTAAGCTATAACTAATTTGATGAAGTTTTTTAAAGGTCTTCCCATATTGTGTCATGGGATTACCCCTCCCTGCTTACAATGTTAAGTCAGGTATTTTTGTAAACATTCAGAGTGAGAGGCAACATCTATATGGCAGATGCAAGAGATATGGAAATGGTAAAACCTTACGGGGGAGACCCTTTTGTGGGTCATTTATCGACTCCAATCAGCGATTCGGCGTTTACTAAAGCATTCATTGGCAACCTGCCAGCTTACCGCAAAGGGCTATCCCCATTCCTGCGAGGTTTGGAAGTTGGTATGGCTCATGGTTACTTCTTAGTTGGTCCTGAAGTTGTGTTTGGCGCACTGCGGGATTACCCAGAAGCCCGTTATCTAGGCGGCTTAGTCACTGCTTTGGTAATCGTGCTACTGGGAACCGCCGGAATGGCAGCTTGGGGATTAGTCTCGCTCAAAAGCGCTGCTGAAAGCGCTCCGGCTACAGAACGACTCAAAACGTCTGAAGGCTGGAGCGAATTTGCAGGTGGATTCTTTGTTGGAGGTATGGGAGGCGCTTTCGTGGCTTACTTCCTCCTGGAGAATTTTGAGACTGTGGATGCCATTTTCCGGGGTTTTGTGAATAACTAACTCCATTGGGTTCACAAATTGAGTAATATTTGTCTTGAACTCTTGTAAATTTAGATAGGACAATTTGACATGACTGGTTCTTATGCAGCTTCGTTCTTGCCTTGGATTCTGATTCCCGTCGTTTGTTGGCTCATGCCGGCTGTGCTGATGGGACTTCTGTTTATCTACATCGAAAGTGACGCATAACAACTCCACACACCGACTCTCACGAGTACAGTGTGGGCTTCTAGAGGAGCCTTTGCGATTAAGTTAAGTGTGAGGCTTCTCGCCGAATAAGCTAAAAACCTAGATTAATGGGGAGAGCTGGAATTCCTACGCCTGAGTTCACAACTGGGTTGGGAATATACAGCCTCCCCCTTGTTGTTGAGAAATCTTGGGTAGGCACGAAGGGGGAGCTGGGGAAGCTGCTTACTTTTTACGGTAAGTAGTCAGCTTTCATTAAAGTTAACGGTTGAGATTAGGCAACAGTAAGGGTTTGAGGCTTGTTAACATTTCTTAGTACAGGGTACAGAATTTATGTCTAGTGCAAGAAGGCAGAAATAACTGAACAGCTAATATCTCCCCCAGCTTCCCCAGCTCCCTCAGCTCCCCCTGCTTCATCGTATCTACGAAGCTGCTCAAGTATTTTTGCAGAGCTGCACTAGGTACTTATGTGACGCCACGATTTAACCTTTAACTTCTCCTTAAACACTTCGTTCAAGGACATGGTTCGAGAGCGTGGCGCATAAGTGTGTAGGGGCGGGTTTCACTACTATCTTTTCGTTTGTACCCAGATGTAACTAAACCCGCCCAGACTTGCCCTAAAAATCTTTATTTTTCAAGGTTTATAATATTTTTGAAAAGCTGATATAGCGGAGATTTTAATGGCTAGGGTGATAATTGTTGCCTGATTACATAAAAAATGTATTATTAGCCATTCAATGCCTGAAATAAATATTGCCAAAAAACACAAAATAGAATTTTATTAAAATTGAAGTATTAATCGTTTTTATTGGCATATTTACCGCAACAAACGCTATTATCTCCTTGATCAATAGTTGTAGCGTTATTCTAGAATAGAGTATAATACTAATGGAAGTAAACCTGCTTTCATTTGGGATTCATCTCACCGTCATAATCTTTGATTTGACGGGAGCATTCTTACCGGATCTCGTTAAATCATGACGTAAGTTACACAAGGAGTTTTCATGAGTAACACAAGTAACTTTCGCCAAGCCATGCGTAATGCACAGGGTCAAGCCCTAGTAGGACCCAATGTTATAGCCAATGCTCTGCCCTACGTCGGCGGTGGATTGGTTTTAACGGCTGTCGGGACTTATGGTGGTTTGAATGTCCTTACCACCAACCCAGGGTTATTCATGCCTACCTTCTGGGTTGCCCTGATTGCTGAATTAGTCCTATTCTTCGTCGCCCGTGGTGTGGCGGAGAAAGGCAATAACAGTGCAGCATTGCCTCTGTTGGCGACCTATAGCCTGCTCTCAGGCTACACCCTCAGTGGTATCGTATTTGTTGCCATTGGCACTTCAGGCGTAGGAATTCCAGGGATTGGAATCGCCGCCCTCGGTTGTGGTGTCACGTTTGTCGCTGCCCGTCAAATTGGCTCGAATCTTTCGGACGAAGATGGGATGGCGTTAACCCAAACCGTGCAACTGGGTATTATTGCCTTGTTGGTGGTGTTGGTGGGTCAGCTCGCCTTGAGCTTTTTTGGCGTCTATACCCCTAGCTGGCTAGAAATTGGCATCTCTGGGATTGGTGTTTTACTATTTGTTGGTGCGGCGGTGGTGGATTTCTATATCTTGCCCCGCACCTATCGCAATGATCAGTATCTGCCAGCCGCATTGTCGATGTACTTGACCTACATCAACCTGTTTATCTTTATTTTGCGGTTGCTGATTGCCTTTAATCGCGACTAATTGACTCACCTTATCCCACGCTTTAAAATGCGTGGGATATTTGTCATTGGTCTGATGTAATTAAATTTTCTGATTACAATTGATAAAGGGTAGTAAAGTACCAAAATCAAGAAATATGGAAGTTTTAGAGATTAAACGCGAAGTCGAAACCTTGTCCGATCGCCTGGGAAAAACCCAGGACTATCTTTGACGTACCTGCACTGACTGCTAAAATTAAAGACCTAGAGCAACAAGCGGCTCAACCGGATTTTTGGGATGACCAAACCTTCGCTCAGCGAACCCTGCAAAAGCTGAATGACCTGAAATTGAATCTCCAGCAGTACCAGCAGTGGAAAAGCAATCTAGAGGATGCGAAAGCCGTTCTGGAATTGCTGGAATTGGAAACCGATGAAGGATTGCTGCAAGAAGCCCAAACTAATGTAGTCAAGCTGAATCGTGAACTTGACCGTTGGGAATTAGAACAGCTACTATCGGGTCCTTATGACGCCAATGGTGCTGTACTGGCGATTAATGCTGGGGCGGGCGGAACGGATGCCCAAGATTGGGCAGAAATGCTGTTGCGGATGTATACCCGTTGGGCAGAAAGTCAAGGGTATAAAGTGCAGTTGGCAGAACTCTCAGAAGGGGATGAAGCGGGAATTAAGTCAGCCACCCTAGAAATTCAGGGACTCCGCGCCTATGGCTATTTAAAAGCCGAAAAGGGAACTCACCGACTGGTGCGAATTTCTCCCTATAACGCCAACGGGAAACGGCAAACCAGTTTTGCTGGGGTTGAGGTTATGCCCATCCTGAACGAGGATGTAGACCTAGATATACCTGAAACGGATTTAGAGATTACCACCTCTCGTTCTGGGGGTAAGGGCGGTCAAAATGTCAACAAAGTGGAAACTGCCGTTCGGGTGAAGCATATTCCCACAGACATTGCCGTGCGGTGTACCCAAGAGCGATCGCAGCTCCAAAATAAGGAAAAAGCCCTCGCCCTGCTGAAAGCCAAGCTATTGGTGATTGCCCAAGAACAACGCGCTCAGGAAATTGCCGAAATCCGAGGCGATATGGTTGAAGCGGCTTGGGGGAATCAAATTCGCAATTATGTCTTCCACCCCTACCAGTTGGTGAAAGACTTGCGGACGAATGTGGAAACCACAGGCGTTGATGATGTCCTGAATGGGACTCTCGATCCCTTTATCGAAGCCTACCTGCGTCAGGAGAATCAATTGACCTGATCGGTGGAGAGAGGGGAGCAGGGGGAGCAGGGGGAGCAGGGGGAGCAGGGGGAGCAGGGGGAGCAGGGGGAGCAGGGGGAGCAGGGGGAGCAGGGGACGAAGGACAAATGACAAATGACAAATGACAAATGACAAATGACAAATGACGAAGGACAAATGACAATTTGTTACATTATGTAAACAAAAACGATATAATAGCTTTCAACAGCAAATTACCATTACAGATGAGTCAATCCTCAACCCCCCCGGATACAGCGAAGCCGCCGTTTGCTGAACAGCCAACACCAGCCAACGCCGCTTTGAATGAACCGAAACCCAGTTACGTGAAATTAGCTATGCGTAACATGGTCCGTAAAGGAGGCAAGTCCTTACAACACTTTTTTCTAACCACCGTGGGTCTATTAGCTGTGCTGATTGGTTTAGCTTACCTGACTCGTTAACGTTCTCATAGCTCATCTACACACCAGAGGCGGCACAAGTGAATATCGAACTAATAGTGCAGGATTGTTTCTTTGAAGCCTCCCAGTCAGCGACTCCGGAAGCGAATTCCCTGACGAACCCAATTTCCACCTCCACTTGGGAACATTGGTTCAGCCAATGGCTAGAAACACTGCACCCCGATAGTCCGCCAGCGCCGACGTATGAATTGACACTACGCCTGACTGATGACGCAGAAATTCAGGCACTTAATTCTCAGTTCCGCCACAAAAATCAACCCACTGATGTACTCTCCTTCGCCACATTAGAGGTAGACTCGCCTCAGATACCTCCAGATATGCAAGCGGCTGAATCCGTATACCTGGGAGATATCGTCATTTCAGTGGAAACCGCTTATCGCCAAGCTCAACACCAGGGTCATCCCTTAACAATAGAACTGGCTTGGTTAGCAACCCACGGGTTGCTACATCTTTTAGGGTGGGATCATCCGGATGAGGAAAGCCTACAGCGAATGCTAAACCAGCAGCAGGCTTTACTTGAGATTGTCAACTTGACGTTACCCGTATAATGACACTGGATTCGGTGTCAGTTCATTACTAGCAATGGAATTCAATCCCCATGGTTTATAACAATACTCACTCTCCCAATTCTCAATACTTAGTTCCAGGTTCCCGGTCGATAGTGCATGACTTGTCACTGCCAAATCCGCCAGAGTCTGACCCGAATCAGAGATTCAAACGCGACTTGGCTTGGTGTATTGCCCCAACCCTAATGGTTAGTTTTAAATATGCTTGGGCGGGAGTTCGCTATGCCTTTGTCACCCAACGGAACTTCCGCATTCATACCCTGATTGGCACAGTGGCAATCACTTTGGCGATTTTGTTAGAATTGCCGCCTGTAGAAATTGCGGTAATTGGCTTGACCAGTGGGCTAGTGATGACCCTGGAATTGCTGAATACAGCAGTTGAGGCGGTGGTTGACTTAACGGTTAAACAGTCCTATCATAAGCTGGCAAAAGTTGCAAAAGACTGTGCGGCGGGTGCTGTTCTCATCTCCGCGATCGCAGCCCTACTCGTTGCTGGTTCTCTACTTTTACCACCCTTGGTGACTCGTATCCTGTTACTGATGCGCTAAGCTATTTTTTTAACCTAAATTAAAGTGTAATGGTTTGTCGTGGTTAGGGTAAGCTACCCAGGAGTGTAAATTTTGATTGTTGTCATTGATAACTACGACAGTTTTACCTATAATCTGGTGCAGTATATAGGGGAACTTGGGCTCACATTGCCTGTTGCTGCTGATATTCAGGTATACCGCAATGACCAAATTGACCTAGATCAACTGCGCCAATTAAATCCTGATGGGATAGTGATTTCCCCAGGACCCGGACGCCCGGATGATGCCGGGATCTCTTGTGAGTTAATTCACCAACTTGGTGCAACTGTACCCATCTTAGGCGTTTGTCTGGGTCATCAAAGTATTGGTCAAGTCTTTGGCGGCAAAATTATCTCAGCCCCCCTGTTGATGCATGGCAAAACCTCGGAAATTTACCACACAGGCGTTGGTGTTTTCCAGAATTTGCCCAATCCTTTTATCGCCACTCGATATCACAGTCTGGTAATTGAACGAGACACCTGTCCAGACGCGCTGGAAATTACCGCTTGGGTAGAGGATGGCACAATTATGGGGGTGAGACACCGGAACTATCCCCACCTTCAAGGCGTCCAATTTCATCCAGAGAGTGTTTTGACCGATTGCGGTAAACAGTTATTGCAAAATTTCCTAGTTTCTCTTCCAGCATCGGTTCAAAACCCAATGGCTTTAGCTTAAGTTTTAGGAGTATTAATTAATCAGCGATGAAACGGCGACAGTTGATGCGCTACGTGGGTGCAGGGGTGCTTGGCACTTTGGGAACGACATTGGCTTCACAATTTCAGTCGGCTGAGGCGCAGTCGGCGAGTGGAACACTGACAGTTAAGTGGTTAGGACATACCTGCTTTTTGTTTACAGGTGGAGGGATGCGGATTCTGGTGAATCCGTTTCGGACAGTCGGGTGTACCGCAGGCTATCGTCCACCAAAAGTCGAGTCTGATTTGGTTTTAATTAGCTCTCAGTTATTGGATGAAGGGGCGGCTGAGGGATTGCCAGGAAATCCGCGTATCCTCTTTCAACCTGGAGTTTATCAGATTGGGGGGATTCGATTCCAAGGGATTAGCATTCCTCATGATCGCCACGGGGGACGCCGATTGGGGAATAATGTGGCATGGCAATGGGAGCAAAGTGGGATTAAACTTCTCCATTTAGGTGGCGCAGCTGCACCGATTGAAATTGAGCAGAAAATCCTCATGGGGCGTCCAGATGTGGCATTTGTGCCTGTGGGCGGCAGTATTAAAGCCTATAATCCAAGGGAGGCGAAAGACGCGATCGCAGTGTTGAATCCGAAGTTGGTAGTCCCAACTCATTTCCGCACTCAAGCCGCTGATGAAACCTGTCAGGGGGACTATGGGATTGAACCCGTGGATGAGTTTTTAACGGTGATGGAGGAAATGCCTGTCAGTCGGGTGAACAGTGATACGTTGATGTTGAAACCTTCAGATTTGCCCCAGGATGGTGCGATGATTAAACTGTTGAGTTATCGATTTTAGAGTTTGTAGTAAGCGCTTAAGCGCTTCTGGCACGCTTCGTGCCTACTACGAACTGTTCCCCTCGCAGAAGTAACGACTCCCACCCTTGTTTCAAACTCCCGATACGCTGACAGCACCATGACTCCCAAAAAATATTCCCACCAAGGTAATAGGTTATGCTGTCCTTCATGCCAATCTTGGGAAGACTGGTAAAGCGTATCATAGTAACTTTCCTTCGTTCTCTCGACAATCCGTTCTAAGCTAATAAATCGCCCCACCTCATAACCCGCTTTATAAAGCAGCAATAGGGTAATCAACCTTGCCATTCGCCCATTCCCATCTAAAAATGGGTGAATGCACAAAAAATCTAGGATATAGGTAGGAATGAGTAATAACGGTTCGATCGCACCCGAGTGCCAACAGCGATTAAACTGCTCATGCAAACGTTCCATGGCTTCAGGTGTGGCATAAGCTGGAATGGGTCGAAACCGCACCACTTTAGTTCCATCTGGATAGGTAGCACTAATTTCGTTATCTACCGTTTTCCAGCGCCCACCTGTATTGACCGCAAACTGGTAAAGGTCACGATGAAGTTGTAAAACAATATTAGGCGTAAAAGGGATATGGGCATAGCTCGTGTGAATGGTCGTTAGGACATCCCGATACCCCGCAATTTCCTGTTCCGAGCGATCGCGTGGCGTTGTTTTTTCCGTCACCAGTTTCTTAATCCGCTCCAACGGTACCGTAATCCCTTCAATCCGGTTAGAAGACTCCGTACTCTGAATAACCGCCGCTTGACGCAGGGTTTCCAAAACTTGGGGCGCTTGTTCTTTGAATAACTCTTGCTTTCCCTTATACTCTCCAATCAAGCGAATTGTTTGCAGCAGTCCTTGGTTAATGGGTTGCTGCTCAATCAACCCCTGTTCAAATGATTTCATTGCCAGTCTTTATTGCCTGTTTCATTAGAACACAATTAATGAGTATTTACACCAATAAATATTTACAAAAAACAATAAAATAAAGATTCAATACAACTTATTCTTTAGATGCTCATTTTCTGTGAATTCGGTGTATAAGAGTTGTGACAGGAGTGTGAAATTAAAATGATGAAAATTACCGCAATAGCCACAGGATTTTCCCTTTTATCTTTATTGTACCCGCTAAGTGCTGAGGCAATCCAATTCAATCAGATTTATGTGTTTAGCGATAGCTCCGCTGATTCAGGCAATGTCTTCAATGTGACGTCAGCCGCAAACTCCTTAGGTTTCCCCGTACCGATTATCCCCAGTTCACCTTACTTTGAAGGACGCTTTTCTAATGGCTACAACTGGATAGACCTTCTTACATCGGAATTGGGAGTTAATTTGAGTCTCTCGACTGAATTAACAGTGGGAGAACCAATCATTCCATCAACCCCACCAGGGGTAAGTTTTAATTTCGGTGGTGCTACCGCAACGAATAGTGTTAACTTTGCCTTTGGTGGCGCTCAGACAGGATTGGGTAATGTCTTTCCTGAGTTAGGCGTAGGAGTTCTCACCGAGATTAACGGTTTTATTAATGACCTAGATCTCGCTCAAACATCGGCTAATCCTGACGCACTTTATATTGTATGGGCAGGTAATAATGATTATAGTAAGGGTGGGCTTCGCGATAGTACTGAACCCATCAACAATTTATTTACTGGGGTGACGGCTTTAGCGGAAGCTGGCGCTCGTAATTTCTTTATTCCTAACTTGCCCGATTTGGGCAAAACGCCCCGAGCGATTATACAGGGAGAAGCAGCGGAACTTACCCAAGTGAGTGCGGAACATAACGCGGGTTTAACGGCAATGTTCGATGATTTGCGTCTCACCTATGATGATATAAACATCATACCGTTTGATCTGGCGTCTCTGTTTCAAGAGGTTATCACCGAGCCTGATGAATTTGGTTTTACCAATGTGACTGAGCCTTGCTTCACTGAATTGGGTGTATGTTCTAACCCCGATGAGTACTTATTCTGGGATGATATCCATCCAACGGCTCAAGGTCATGCTTTATGGGGAGACTATGCATACGCTGCGCTCCAGGATGCTGGTGTAGAAACTAAATCCGTTCCAGAACCCGCGTTTTCTATCCCACTACTATTAATGGGGATAGGTTTTTTGCTGCAATCAACTGTTCGTTATCGCAATTCTCTATGAAGGAGAGCGCTGACTTAAGCCTAGAACTAAAGTTCTGGCTCAAAGCTTAAACCCGTTAAAACGGGTTCAAAGAGTTACCCAGTAAGTTCCATTCTTACTTGAACCTAAAGATAAGATATTTATTTACTGGTCTGCAAATTGGCAATATTTCGCTTAAGTCAGCGCTATTCCAGTTAGGATAATTAGCTTAACTACTGATGAGATCAGAATCGTAAATTAGACCCTATAGGTCGGCACATTTTCCCATTATGAAATAAGTCTAAGGGAAAACCACCGCCTCTGTCAATCCCTCCAATAGGATTATTTTCCTCCAACCCGCTTTTGAGACAATATATATAGTTTGCTGTCGCCTCAATTCTACGTTCCCCGAATCGGTTCAATAAAGGTGCGATCGCGTCCGTCTCTTGAGTTGGTTGAGGCTTATTTTCACCAATACAATACTTTCGCTCAAAGTTCGGTCAATTAGCCTAATTCCTGATGAGATCAGAATCGTAAATTAGACCCTACAGGTCGGCACATTTTCCCATTATGAAATAAGCCTAAGGGAAAACCACCGCATCTGTCAATCCCTCTAATAGAATTATTTTCCCCAACCCGCTTTTGAGACAATATATATAGTGCGCTGTCGCCTCAATTCTACGTTCCCCGAATCGGCTCATAAAAAGCGCGATCGCGTCCGTCTCTTTGGTGGTTTGAGGCTTATTTTCACCAATACAATACTTTCGCTCAAAGTTCGGTCAATTAGCCTGATTCCTGATCAGATCAGAATCGGGAATTAGACCCTACAGGTCGGCACATTTTCCCATTATGAAGTAAGCCTAAGGGAAAACCACCGCCTCTGTCAATCCCTCCAATAGGATTCTTTTCCCAAACCCGCTTTTGAGACAATATGTATAGTTTGCTGTCGCCTCAATTCTACGTTCCCCGAATCGGCTTATAAAAAGCGCGATCGCGTCCGTCTCTTGAGTTGGTTGAGGCTTATTTTCACCAATACAATACTTTCGCTCAAAAAAGTTCAGACAATTAACCTGATTCCTGATGAGATCAGAATCGGAAATTAGACCCTACAGGTCGGCACATTTTCCCATTATGAAGTAAGTATACAAGACAACTACGGTATTTGTCAATCCCTCAAATCTTTACTTTTTTCTGTTCCCTGTTGCCTCATCTCAACCGTTAACTTTAATGAAAGTCCGACTACTTACCCTAATCTTGTCGCTAAACCCGCCTCGACCCAAAGACAATAATTTTAATCGGCACAAATAAAAATTCACCAATCCTTTACTTAATTTTTATTCAAAACTTTTCCTCTTTTCGTCTGCATCTGTGTCGGCTACAGTATAAGAGAACGTCCCATTCAGGTGACATTAATCTTCTGCCAAAATTTTGTCAGACTGTGCCACCTGATGATCCGGAATGTTCTGATAAATATCCGAAGGATAAAATAGTGACAGGAGACGGCTATGAAACTGAAGACCAAATTTATCTCAGGCTTTCTAGGGGTGGCATCGCTGGTCGCTGTTTTGGGAATTATTACAATTCAAACGAAGAAAAACGTTGATGATAATTTTAATCGAATTACCGAGGGTACTACCCGTCAACTGGTGGCATTAAATCAGATTAAGGCAGCCTCCTTACGGTTAACCAATAAAGCCTATAGTTATGCTGTGATCGAAGGAAAATCGACCACCACCTCGCCAACATCTCAAGACGAGGAACCGGAAAAACAAGCCAAAGTTGACTTCCAACAATCGGTTACAGCTCTGGATCAGTATTTAGCCGAATTTCAGTCCTTTGCCAATAACCCTCAAGCTCAAAGCTTTTATCGGGAATTGAAAGTTAGTAAGCTGCTATTGGCAGAAATCAGCCAGGAAATTTTAGCCTTAGATGACACCAATTTCCGACGCACTGATATCTTGGCAAAACGGCAAGCATTAGAGAATGCGGAAGACCAATTTTTAGCCGTTGTTGATCAAGCCATTACCTTTCATACAAATACTCTAGAAGAAGAAAATCAAACCGCAAATCGCAGTTCAACCTACTCACTGATTATTAACCTCACAGCAATTACTGGAGTTGTCGCCGTATCAATTATTTTCGGTATCGTTTTAGCCGATCGCGTCACCAAGCCGATTGTTAAACTCAAAGAAGCTGCCGCAAAAATTGGTGAAGGGGACTTCGATACCTATGTTGAGGTGCAAACCAAGGACGAGCTAAGTGTCTTAGCCGATACCTTTAACCAGATGAGTAAACAGCTCCAAGAAACGACGGTATCTAAATCCTATCTCGATAATATTATCAGTTCGTTGAGTGATGGACTCATTGTCCTGAATAAAAATATTAGAGTTGAAAGCTTTAATGAAGCCACATTATTTTTATCCGGCTATTCTCCCAAAGAACTGCGCGACCAACCCTTAGAGCGTTTCTTTAAAGAAGATAACTTTTTAGCTCATTTACAGGCAAATGATTCGCAACAAAGTGGATTCCTAGGTCGATACGAAACCACCTTCTTTACGAAAACAGGTACTTCTGTTCCCGTATCTGTTACCGCCTCAGTGATGAAGAATTCTGCCGACAGGATTCAGGGAATTGTTTGCTTAGTCCAAGACATTTCGGCTCGCAAGCGGGCAGATGAGGCATTGCGCCGTCAAGCATTAATGTTTGAAACCATTTATGATGGTGTTATTGTCACCGATTTAAAGGGTCATATCCTGGACTGGAATCCAGCAGCAGAACGAATTTTTGGCTATGAAAAAACCGAAGTCTTAGGTCAAACCTGTGGCATGGTTTATCAACCCGATGAAGCCACCGCCCTAACGCAACAAATGCTGGATAGTTTACTCCATGAAGGACGCTGGACGCGGGAGATTGAATTTATCCGAAAAGATGGCAATAAAGGGGTTTGCGAAACCGTGGTTGTGCCGTTGCGGGATGACTTAGGTAGACCCATCGCCGCGATTGGGGTGAATCGGGATGTGACTGAACGAAAAGAGTATGAAAATAAATTAGTAGAAGCGCGGGAAGCCGCCGTCGAAGCCGCCCGGGCAAAAGCTCAATTCTTAGCAAATATGAGCCATGAAATCCGCACGCCGATGAATGGCGTGTTGGGAATGAGTGAATTGCTGTTAACCACAGATCTTAATCCCCGTCAACTGGATTTTGTCAAAACCTTGCAAGTCAGTGGTGAACATTTACTCGGTGTAATTAATGATATTCTCGACTTCTCCAAACTCGAAGCCGGAGAAATGCGCCTCGATGTTGATGAGTTGAACATTAATCGGTCGTTGGAAGATGTCTTAGATTTGTGTTCTCCCCAAGCCGAAGCCAAGGATTTAGAATTAGCCTTGTTAGTGGATACCGATGTACCGCGACGACTCATTGGAGATGTGGGTCGTTTGCGCCAAATTTGTGCAAATTTGGTAAGTAATTCGATTAAGTTTACCGAATCTGGCGAAGTGGTAATTCGGGTGTCGGTGCATCAGGAATTGCCAGATCAGGACAAGATTCAACTGCGATTTGCGGTGCGGGATACAGGGATTGGAATTAACCCAGAGGATCAACGAAAACTCTTCCAAGCCTTCTCCCAAGTCGATTCTTCCACCACCCGCAAATATGGGGGAACAGGTTTAGGATTAGCCATCTGTAAGCAACTGGTGGAAATGATGGGGGGTGAGATTGGCGTCGAGAGTCAACTGGGTGTGGGTTCGACGTTCTGGTTTACAATTACCTTTGGGAAAGTAGCGGTGGGTACTGAGGAGAATGAGAGCGATCGCATCTTTAGTAATTTACCCATCTCCCCGGAATCCCTGCAAGGAAAACGGGTATTAATCGTCGATGACCGCCCAATTAATCGCCAAATTGTCAAGTATCAGTTAGAAGCCAGGGGCATGGAAGTCGATGAAGCCGATAATGGTATTATTGCCCTCAATGCCATGCAAGCCTCTGCCGAAGCGGGTAAACCCTATGATGTGGCGCTACTGGATATGAAAATGCCCAAAATCGATGGGTCAACCCTAGGGCGATTGATTCTCGCCGAACCGGATTGGGCAAAAACCAAGTTAGTCCTAATGACCTCGATGCACGCCGGGGATTCCGCCCAACCCTTGCTGAAAAGCGGGTTTGCCGATTATTTAGTTAAACCCGTCAAAGAATCTCAATTGCTGGAATCGTTACAGAAAATTCTGGCGGCTGAGATTCCCGCCACCCTGTTCAGTACCCAATCGGCTATTCCTGACCCCTCTCAACCCGCACCCCAAACCACTTGCCTAAAAATTCTTTTGGTGGAAGATACACCAATTAACCTGAAACTGGTACGCCATCAGGTGCAACTATTGGGTCATGAGTCGGAGTCAGCGGAAAATGGTCAAGAAGCCCTTGACAAAATCGCCAAAAATGACTATGACATCGTGTTAATGGATTGTCAGATGCCCGTCATGGATGGCTACCAGGCAGTCCGAACCTTACGCCAGCGAGAAGGAACAGACCGCCATACCATTGTAATTGGCATGACCGCCTACGCCATGCAAGGCGATCGCGAAAAATGTCTAGCGGCAGGAATGGATGACTATCTGAGTAAGCCAGTCATGGTGAAAAACTTAGCACCCGTATTAGAACGATGGTCATCCGTGGTCAAAGGCGTCTCCCCCAAACCCGAACGTCCCTCTCCGGCTCAATCCACGAGTAGTCTACTCTCTAATGTTGTGGACTGGAAGCGTCTCAAGGAAATCTCCGAAGGTGATCCAGGATTTCAACTAGAGTTAGTCCAAGGCTTTATCAAAGAGGGTGCAAGTTTTATTAACCAAGCAAAACAGGCATTAGCGAATAAAGACTGGGTTATGGTTACCAATAAAGCCCACCAACTCAAAGGTGCCAGTTCCTCAGTCGCCGTGCAAACCATGCCCGATGTGGCGGAACAACTGCGACATGAGGCGAGAACAAAAAATGCCGAGAGTAGCGCTAAACTAATTGGAGAGTTAGAGAAACTCCTTGAGCAACTAAAAGGACATATCGACCTAAATACCACCTCGCTGAAAGAGGAACTCCCCAACAAAGGATGGGATTTTCAACAAGAGGTTGCTGAGTTAGCAGCAAAGACATCGAAATTGAAAGCGGAAACAGAACCACAGCAGTCGCTAACTCTTTTGTTAGTGGAAGATACGCCAATTAACCTGAAATTAGTCCAGCATCAAGTCCGCCTCCTGGGTCATCAGTGGGATTCTGCGGAAAATGGTGAAAAAGCCCTGGAAAAATTGGCAGAGAATGACTATGACATTGTGTTAATGGATTGTCAAATGCCGGTGATGGATGGCTATCAAGCCACGCAAACTTTACGGCAACGAGAAGGTAAAGACCACCATACGATTGTAATTGGTATGACCGCTTATGCGATGCCAGGCGATCGCGATAAATGTATCGCGGCGGGAATGGATGACTATCTCAGTAAACCAGTAATGGTGAAAGAACTGAAAGTCATGTTACAGCGATGGTCGTTGGTGGTCAAGGAAAATAAGGCAAAATCCAGCAAACAGATGGACAGCCACGATAGGGTGGAAGCGACTACAGATCCCGTGGATTGGAGTGCCTTGTCAGAGATTTCTGGCGGTGATCCAGAGTTTCAGTTGGAATTAGTCAAAGGATTTATTAATGATGGGTCAACGTTTCTCACCCAAGTCCAGCAAGCCTTGGCGGATAAAGACTGGGTAATTTTGGCAAACAAAGCGCATCAACTCAAGGGTTCTAGTGCGTCTGTGGCGGTGGAATCGATGTCAGATTTAGCATGTCAACTCAATGATCGCGCCCACCAGGAAAACCTAGAAGAGGCGAATAAATTAGTGAGTCAGATGGAGGCAATTATGGCGCAGGTTAAGGTATCGGTGGCGAAGAAAGCAGCGGCGGTTTGATATCTTCCCTTGGAGAGGAAAAGTTTTACATTGCTGTGAATGGGTAAGGCGATCGCACTTCTAATCTGGATGCATCCCAATTTAGCATCTGGCGATGTTGGGCGCACGTCATTGAATTGTTTTAGATTAGAGGTAATGATTCAAGAGGTCTAATTGTGGTCTTTGCTCAAACCAGTTCCCCTGTAGGAATAACTCGCCTCACGTTAGACGAGTATCGGGCGATGGAAGAAACCCACCCAGAACGCCATGAATACCGCAACGGAGAGATTATTACAATGTCGGGAGGTTCTGAAGCCCATAGTGCGATTGCTAGCAATTTATTAATTTACTTGGGGTTTTTGCTGAGAGACACGGATTTTCGTTTGTATAACAGCGATTTGCGTGTTTGGATTCCTGAATATCAGTGTGGGACTTATACGGATTTGATGGTGGTTAATGGTTTCCCAGAGTTCAATGGTGAGCGCAATGATGAAATTCTCAATCCTTTACTGATTGTTGAAGTTCTATCACCTTCTACGGAAGCCTATGATCGAGGTGAAAAGTTCAGAAAATATCGCTCTATTGCTAGCTTTCGGGAATATCTGCTGGTGAGCCAAAGTGAACCCTACATTGAGCAGTATCATAATCTTGAGCAAAGCAGTAATGATCGCTGGCTATGGCAAGTATACTCTAACCTTGAGCAGGCGATCGCTCTGCACAGTTTAAACATAGAAGTTCCCCTGTCTGAAATCTATCGTCGCATTAATTTTTAAGGAGGGCGATCGCACTCTGTATTTGATCTGATAATTGTATAGATACGATGGCTTTTTGTTCTAGAGATTGCACGCATTAACACGAGCAAACAAATCATCCCGAAGGTCTCCCCACGCCAACCATCCCACGATTCCACCGCCAGGAAGATGTCCTATCGGTGCATTCTGATTAAATATCAGCTCATTGTAACTTTGCCACCGATTAGACACCCGCCAGCCAATCCGATCAGCAAATGCCATCAAATCCTTTCCTGATTGCTCATAAATCCGCTGCTGAACACTGAAACCAAATTGACCACTGCTATATTTAGCCCAAAGTTGATCAATCACCCCAAGTTCCTGACAAGGAAATTGCTGAATATCTTGATTCGTTAAATAGCCGCGTTTATCCGCACCCGTAATTTCCAAGATAATCGTAAACGTTTCCTGGTCTGCTTCTCGCCACTGCCCTGCTGCTAACAGTTCGTCAAGTTTACTATACTTTGCCTCTTCAGAAGATCTGAAATTATCTTCAAACATACGCTTTTTTGTCAATCAATATACAGTAGAGATTTGGTATCCTGATCACCCAGTTTTTTTCTACTGTATAACTTAATCAATCATTCCCTACCCGAATCAGAACGATTAAGCTAACAAGACATAATGACGAATATCTGGCGGTGAAGCGAACAACTCTTCCCCTTCTAAAAACGCTTGCTGAATGTGAGCCGAGTCCAAATGTAGCCTCCACGCTTGCTCACTTTCCCATTCTGCGACAGAGGCAAACTCCGTGGGGATTGCTGGACTTTGTAATAACTCGTAAGTGATACAACCGGGTTCCTTGCGCGTCGCCTCAACAATTTCTAACAACAGTGCTTTGAGTTTGTCTTCCTTCCCCGGATGCGCGACGACACGAGCTAATACTCGGATTGCTGAGTTTACCATGATAATCAATCCTCTGCGTACATCTCCTCACCAATAAAAGGCTACCGCAGTTCGGAACGCGATCGCAAAAACCAAGCCCATACAAAAATACGGCGGAGAAACTCCCTGGATGAGAGGTTTTCCCGCCGTTATTATGTTATGGAAAAGACTAGAACATTTGTTCTATAACCTTTTGAAAAAACGGGTCAACCCCAAATAAATTGGTTAACCCGTAAGCTTGGGAACGCCTTGATGGACTATTTTTGTACCACCAGTTTAACGTTGGCATTTTGTAAGCCACGTTGCTTGACCTCTGCTAAGGTCTTGTTAACGGCATACTTCTGGTTGATCGAGTTGATCAGTTCGGTTTGGTTGTGCTTTTTAGCAACACCCCACAGGTCAGCGATCAGGTCAAAGGAACCATCGCCATTGCGAGACCAACCGAGGTCATACTCGCCTTCAAGAACAGCAACGATGTCCGAACGAACACGTTGACCGTTGTAGCCGCGCACATCAGCTTCCGTTTTAACGGAAATACCTAGATCGCTCAAAGAAGCCTTTAAGATTTCGGCATCGGTGATCTTGGTACGCAGAGTGCTAAAGTGAGACATTTTAGATTTCCTCCAGTAGAGATAGAAAACAAACGACAACGTAGCTTTTTTCTTGGGTCTGCCGCGGTTAAATTGCGGCGTCTTTTGAAACTGCTAGCAAAGTTTTGCTAGCCTTTCCTCCTGTTGGGAGCAGGAGAAAGCCTTTTAGAACTCCATTCGCTGATATTCAGCAACGGAGGCTGCAGCAGGTCTAGCTCTCTGTCTTGCCCAGTCCCTCAGGGCTGTGACCTGCTCAGTCATTGTCCGAGAAAGCGGCAGCGTGGCTTTAATCGCCGCTATGATATCCAGTTGGGTGAATTCCCGGTCTTGGGCAAACGCCTCGTACATTGCAGCGATGAGGGCTTGCTCAATTTCTGCACCGGAAAAACCGTCACAAATTGTCGCCAACTGTTCGATATCAAAGCGCTCTATCTCTCGACGCCGCTTACTCAGATGAATCTTAAATATTTGCTGACGCTCTTCTTTATTCGGTAAGTCAACAAAGAATATTTCGTCAAATCGACCTTTGCGGAGAAACTCTCCCGGTAGCCGTTCCACTCGGTTTGCAGTCGCCATGACAAAGACAGGCGATGTTTTCTCTTGCATCCAGGTTAGGAAGGAACCAAAGATGCGGCTAGAGGTGCCACCATCGGAGTCAGCCGAGCCGCTGCTTCCCGCAAAAGACTTGTCCAGCTCATCAATGAAAAGGATGGCGGGTGAAATCGATTCTGCTGTTTTTAGGGCATTTCTCAAGTTGGCTTCTGAGCGACCAACCATAGAACCATCATACACCCGACCCATATCTAACCGCAATAGCGGTAGTCCCCAAAGGCGAGAGGTTGTTTTGGCAATGAGAGATTTTCCGCAGCCAGGTACTCCCAAAATCAGCATCCCTTTGGGTTGGGGTAAACCATACTCTCTTGCCCGTTCAGTGAAAGCGCCCGATCGCTGTTTCAGCCATCGCTTCAGCTCTTCTAAACCACCAATAGAATCAATGGTTTCATCCTCTTCAATATACTCTAAAATACCATTGCGACGAATGAGCTGTTTTTTCTCAGAAAGCACAATATCGACTTCCGCTTCCGTGAGACGCCCAGCTTTGACTTGGGCTTTGCGATACACTTTCTCCGCTTCGTCTCGCGTCAAACCCAATGCGGCTTTCAGGAGTTTCTCCCGCGTTTCCGTGGTAGTGCGACGCCCTTTGGTTTTTTCCAATTGCTGAGACAGCACTTGGTTGAGTTCGGTTAAATCCGGTAAGGGGTAGTCGATAACCACCACTTCCTTCTCTAACTCGATCGGCACCTGCTGCATGGGAGACATGAGTACAATCGTCTTCTGAGCCGCCTTGAAGCTCGCGATCGCATCCCGCAGCCATCGGGTTGTTGCTGGAGAATCAATAAATGGATGTAGATCCTTAAATATATAGATACCAGGTTCTTTTTGTTGAATAACCCATTGAACAGCTGCTTCTGGAGAGACTGTATTGTGCTGGGTGATGTGGCGTGATTGACCATACTCCACAATCCCATGGGTGACAGTCCACACGAATACGCGCCGTTGCTGATTCTTATTTTGAGCAATCATGGCTATTGCCCGTTCTGTCCGCTCTTCCTCTGACGTCACCAGGTAGATTAGAGGGTATTGAGCTTGAATGAGAATACTTATCTCTTCTTGCATGACTATCGACCTACTTAGAGACGGCACAACCACTGCCCAAACATCATTAATAGAACTCTCGCAGTTAGCTGTTTTTGTAACACTATCAACAAGGAACAAGTTCCTCTTCGCCCTGAGAATCGGTACGGGATTTAACTTCTTCTCGCACTTTCTCGACAGGCAGTTCATCATCCAGAAGGCTGGGCTGATTTTTTAGGGCAACCATATCTCCATCTTGAATAACAACTGAGCTAGAACATTCCGGGCAATTGTATACCCGATGAGTATTCCCGTAGGATGCTTCTACCTCGTCTACCACTTCCGGGTGGTGTAGATAGAATACGATTGCTCTCTCGACCATCGCCGACATTGAGTCTGAGTCAACGGCTGCTCGGATTTTGAGCTGGCGATGAAGTCCTGGTGGGAGATACAACGTAACTTTTTGCTTGTCTTGCATATTATTTTCAATCGTTTTACCCGGGTATGTATGTCAGATTATCCGCATTTTCACTGGCTGTCAATACCTTAAGCCAGCATGACGGCAATTTTGTAATATTTCTTTACATTATCCGGTTCTGATGCCCGATCAGGCGGATAAATCCAGGGTGTGGGGGGAGCTGGGGGAGCTGGGGGAGCGGGGGAAGCGGGGGGAGCGGGGGGAGCAATGTAGAGATGTAGCATGCTACGTCTGGGAACTGGGGAAGAGGATGAACAATCAACAATGAACCATGCATGAACAAAGGACAAATGAAAAAGGACGAATGACTAAAAACAAATGACCTGGAAATTCATTGCTCGAATCGCGCCACTGGCTGTTTTGCTCTTAAGCTGCCAGGGTACTAATGTGGATTTGCCAGAAAGCTGGAACACCTACCGCAACCCCCGCTTTAACTTTGAGTTCCTCTATCCCAACAATTGGATACCCTTTCCCATACCCGACAATCTTGATGGTCGAGCCTTTCGTGATCCTGAGAATACCAACTGTGAGATTAGGGGATGGGCAGAATTTGCCCAACTCGGAACCCCGCCCCCTGAAAGTACATCCCAACCACTCAATCCATCTCAACCTCAAAATTTCTTCACTGAACAAGGTGAAACGGGTAAACTTCAGGTAGACGTTGACTCTGATATCAGTGTGATGACCCTAACCCTGACCCAGGAAAATGTAAGCTACAACTGGCAGGGACGCTGTGAGAGCGAACAATTTGCTGATTACTATCGCTTTTTCTATTACATTGCTCGTCAGTATCGTTTGCCACTACCCGATGAGAACGGATAGGCTCAATGGGCATCCTATATCAATAGAGCAGCATAATTGAATTTATGATGATTGTGGATTTAATTCAAGAAAAGCGAGAAGATATTCTCCGAATTGCCGCCTTACACGGTGCATCAAATGTGAGACTCTTTGGTTCGGTAGCGCGGGGTGAGGCTAAACCTGATAGTGATATCGATTTGCTGGTAGAAATGGAATCCGATCGCAGTCTTTTGGATCGAATCGCATTGATTCAAGATTTAGAAGATCTCTTGGGTAAAAAGGTTGATGTAGCCACGGTTAAGGGATTGCGGGAGGTTTGGCGCGATCGCATCCTGAATGAGGCAGTTTCATTACATTATGAGTGATGATGGGGTATATTTGGGAGATATTTTGGAGCGCATTGAACGGATTGAGGCTTACACTCAAGATGGAAGAGAGACATTTTTGGCATCACTTTTGATTCAAGATGGCGTGATTCGCAGTTTTGAGGTGATTGGAGAGGCGGTTAAACGAATTTCCTCAGAGTTAAGGCAAAGTCATCCACAGATTCCTTGGCGTCAAATGGCTGGATTTCGGGATGTACTTATTCATGACTATATGGGTTTAGACTTAAATGAAGTTTGGAATGTTGTTGAACGAGATTTGCCGGAACTCAAAGGCAAGATTTTGCTAGTTTTACAGGAACTGGAACATGAGACTTGACAATTGATTCTATCCGGCTATCCCTCTCAAGGAACACAATCTTTGTACAATACAAAAGTGCGATCGCTCTGCTTTGGTACGACTCATGTCCTCAGAACTTCCCTCCCCGACGAATTCCCCAACCAATTCCACACCCCTGCGAGTTGTGATTGTGGAAGATGATCCCATGATGCAGCTTGGCTTAGAACAATCTTTATCCACAAACCCCCAGCTTGAACTGGTGGGACAAGCTGAAGATGGCTACATGGGCATTGAAATAACCAAACAACTCAAACCTGATATCGTGGTCATGGATATTGGTTTGCCCCGTTTAGATGGGATTGCTGCTACTCAGCAAATTAAAGCCCAACTCCCTGAGGTGAGAGTGGTCATCCTAACCTCTCATACCACCGATCGCGAAATTATTGCCTCACTCTCTAGCGGTGCTGATGCCTACTGTATTAAAGGATCAAGTGTAGAACGATTACTCCAGGCGATCGCAGCGGCGGCTGAAGGTGCAACGTACCTCGATCCTCAAATTGGTCGTCAAGTTCTCAAGCATCTGTCTCCCCCTTCTCCCACAGGCAATGTTTCCAATTTGTCACAACGGGAGCTAGAAGTCTTAAAACTGATCGTAGAAGGCAATAGTAATCCAGAGATTGCCGCTAAACTCTACCTCAGCGCCAATACCGTTAAAACCCATGTGCGCGGGATCATGAACAAACTTTCGGTAGATGACCGGGTACAAGCGGCGGTGGTGGCGTTGCGATCGGGGATAGTTTAATTGTCATTTGTCATTTGTCATTTGTCATTCGTCATTTGTCATTTGTCATTTGTCATTTGTCATTCGTCATTCGTCATTTGTCATTTGTCATTTGTCATTCGTCATTTGCTTCCCCATCTACCTCCCCATCTACCTCATCTTCCCCATCTATCTCATCTTCCCCATCTACCTCATCTTCCCTATCTCCCTGCATCGCTAACAATGTGGGACGAAGTATTCTGCTAAATTTTACTAAAATTTACACTTTTTTATACTTTTATAGTATAGTAGCTACAGATAGCTGCTCGATAAGGAAACCTGCCGGTGGCAGATATCATCCATAACCAGAGTGTAAGGGATGAATCCTTGTCCACTGGATGTCAGACTATTGTTGAATTCTGAGGTATCCCAGTTTTGTTGTTAGCTTTGGCTCAAGTAAACTCTTGCCAACCTGCTATGGCGTTAGTCCTATGGGCAGAGTACTGAGTACGGCAAATACTAATCGAGGTTGAACACAATTCCTCTAGGATTTGATGGCACAGCCAATTTAATCGGTATATTGGCGGTTTTGTCATCAAAACTAGACTGTTGAGAGTATTTTCGATCTAATAATGACTTCCAATCTGTTTCAACGAGTTGCCATCGCTCTAAATCGGTGGATTTTAGGGGATTGCGATCAGCAACAGCCTGGGTTAAACCAATATCGGCAATGCTACAGCGCTCAGATATTACAACCCTGACCTTATCTATTGCAACCTTCAAAAACATCATTGTTGGTAATATAAGTAACACGGGTAATATGATGTCCGGACCCATCACCCTTAATAAAAAAGCCCGAAACCCTTGCGGTTAAAGCATTGTTATTATGGGCAATTCACCGGACTTGATATAATGCGTTCAATCTTGACTTCCCATCAGGAAAATATTGACTGACTGGGTTTTCCAGGCAACGATTGAGTCATTTTTGAGTAGATACTCATTAAAGTAAGTAGGAAGTCAAAAGGGAAAATCATAACTGTGGACACTCGACAACCCTAAATCCATCGAAGCTATCAAATTATTTTCCCATCCAAGTTGCATTGGGATCGGGAATTGTACCAATTTTAATGGTAAACACCTGGAGGTAGTTGCATGAAATCATCACTCGTTATCCTTTATCACCGCGAACCTTATGATGAGGTCGTGGAAAATGGCAAAGTGCATTATCGGGCAAAGAAAAGCCCTAATGGGATTGTACCAACCCTAAAAAGCTTCTTTGCCGGCGTCAATCAAGGCACCTGGATTGCTTGGAAACAGGTGAATGCTAAGCAGAAAGCTAACTTTGAACAGCGGATTGTTGTGGAAGGTGAAGCAAACTACAACGTTCGCCGAATTCCCCTCTCCGCCGATCAGGTCAAGCATTTCTATCACATCACCTCGAAAGAAGCATTTTGGCCCATTCTGCATTCATTTCCCTATCACTTCACTTACGAAACCTCAGATTGGGAAAACTTTCACACGATTAACCGCCTGTTTGCAGAAGCCGCCTGTGACGAAGCGGCAGATGATGCTCTAATTTGGGTGCATGACTACAATCTATGGTTAGTGCCCTACTACATCCGGCAGCTAAAGCCGAATGCTCGGATTGCTTTCTTCCATCACACTCCCTTCCCCTCTGTGGATATTTTCAATATCTTACCTTGGCGGGAAGAAATTACCGATAGTTTACTCTGCTGCGATATCGTCGGCTTCCATATTCCGCGCTATTCAGAGAATTTCGTCAATGTGGCTCGCAGCCTACGCCCGGTGGAAATTGTCAAGAAAGAACCCGTACCTGAGCATATTACCCCAACGGGAATCGCATTGGCTGAGCCAGAAATGACCACCCAGCTACGATACAAGGATCAGTTAGTTAACATCGATCCCTTCCCGGTTGGAGCCAATCCCCAACAAATTCTCTCTATCCTGCATAAGCCAGAAACTCAAAAACGGTTTGAGGAAATTAAGGAAAGCTTGGGCGATCGCAAGTTAATTATCTCAGCCGGACGAGTGGACTATGTGAAAGGCACTCGTGAGAAGCTAGAAGCTTATGGACGCCTGTTAGCGCGTCGTCCCGACTTGCATGGCAAAATTAATATGCTGGTCACCTGTGTGGCGTCGGCGTCTGGAATGCGCGTCTACAAAACTGCCCAAACCCAGATTGAGCAGTTAGCTGGAAAAATTAACGGGCGGTATGGGAACTTAGACTGGCTACCGATTATGCTCTATACCCAACCCGTTCCCTTACCGGATCTGCTCTGTTACTACAAAGCCGCAGATATCTGTTGGACAACGCCCTTGAGAGATGGTTTAAACCTAGTAGCGAAGGAATATATCATCACTCACGAGAAAAAAGAAGGCGTATTAGTCCTCTCCGAATTTGTCGGTGCAGCCGTCGAACTCCCGGATGCCATTTTGACCAACCCTTACTCCATCGATCGCATGGATGAATCGATTGAGCAAGCGCTGGCTATGTCTCCTGAGGAGCAAAAGGAACGGATGGCGAAAATGTATGACATCGTAACCAAATACGATATTCAGTGCTGGGCAGATCACTTGTTTGAAATGTTTGAGAAAACCAAACATCAGACAGCGAAGCAACAGGAAGCAGTAGCTGTTTAAGCTGATGTTCCAGACGTGCAACGGCACGTCTGGGTGCAGGAGAGCGGGAGAAAGTGTTGAGTGTTTGAATTAACGTTCTTGTCCTCCTTGTCTCCCTTCTCTTGTCTCCTTGTCGCCCTTATCTCCCCTCTTGATTACTAATTTGCCGCCGTCGCGACTACTGTGGAAGTTAGATGTTACTCAAACTGGATCATGCGTGATTTTCAAACCATCCAGAGCCAAACCTACGATTTAATTGTCATTGGAGGTGGCATTAACGGTGCTGGCGTCGTCAGAGACGCGGCTCTGCGAGGTCTTAAAACGATTTTGCTGGAGAAGGCTGACTTCTGCGGCGGTACAACCAGTTGGTCAACGCGATTAGTTCACGGTGGCTTGCGCTACTTAGAATATTTTGAATTTGCCCTAGTGCGGGAATCGTTACGGGAGCGAGAAATCCTCCTGCATACAGCCCCCCACTTAGTCAAGCCCCTAATGCTGACGATTCCGATCTACAGCGATCGCTCTCGTCCCTATTGGAAAATTCAAGCCGGGATGCTGCTCTATGATATCTTGAGCTTCGAGAAAACGCTGCTACCCCACCGGATGCTGCCCAAAAAGAAGTTTAAGCAGCTATTTCGCCATATCGATCCCGATGGTTTAGTCGGTGGAGCGCAATATTATGACGGTCAGGTGGCGTATGCGGAGCGTTTGGCATTAGAGAATATTATCTGTGCTGAACAAGCGGGAGCAACGGTTCTCAACTATGCAGAAGTTACCCAGTTACAGCGCCAAGAGGGTCGCATCACCAGCATTACTTGCAAAGATGCCTTAACTGGCGAAGAATTCACCGTCAAAGGGAGCGATCGCGCCGTATTTGTAAATACAGCCGGTCCCTGGGTGGATAAGGTTTGTCAGTCTGGGGTGAAAAATGGACAATCAGCGCCCATCGGTGAGAAGAAAAAACTTGGTCCGACGAAGGGAAGTCACATCATTGTCCCTCCCTTCCCTGGCGCACCGGAAACAACCTTGTATGTAGAAGCCAAAACGGATGGTCGTCCGTTTTTTATTGTGCCGTGGTTGGGTATGTATCTGATTGGCACGACTGATTTGCGACATCAAGGTGCTCTTGACTCAATTAAGGCAGACAACGAGGAAATTGATTATTTACTCACCGAAACTAATCGAATTCTGCCCACTGCCCAATTGTCCCGCCAAGATGTGAAGTTTACTTATGCTGGGGTGCGTCCTTTACCCAATGCAGAGGGGAAGAAACCGGGAAGTGTCACCCGCAGCCATATTCTCTATGACCATACCCCAGAGGGTGTGAGTAATCTGATTTCTCTAATTGGCGGCAAAATCACCACCTATCGCCAAGTGGGTGAGGAAATGGTGAATAAAGTCTATCGCAAGTTTGGACGCTCCGCCCCCCCTTGTCCCACCTACGAGAAACCCTTGCCGGGAGCCATTTTACCCAGTGATCCGCGTCTAGAAAAAGCGCTGCAAGACTATCGCACCACATTACCCTTGGCGACAATCCATCACCTGTTTGACATCTATGGTGCTAAGGCGTTGGATATTTTAGCCTTAACCGACGAAGAACCGGAATTGGCACAAGCGATTACCCCCAAATTGCCCGATATTAAAGCCCAGATTATCTATGCGGTGCAGTCGGAATTTGCGCGGACGTTGGTAGATATTGCCCGTCGCCGGACTAGCCTAGCCATGCATACCAACTATGGCTTTGATATTCTGCCCGTTTTGACGGACACCCTGTCTCGATATGGCGGGTGGAGTTCGGCGGAGTGCGATCGCCAAGTTGAGGACTATCGCGCTTTCATGGAAGCCAATTGTATTCCAGATTACGTGATGGCGACTCAGAAAGAAACACAACCAGTGAGTTAATCACATCAGCAAAGGCAAAAGAACTCATTATATTTTTTCTTTTGCCTTTAACCCTTAACTTGACCCAAAAATTATTGAGTTCAACACATACTATTTATGGTGAGCAACCTCTCAAATTCTCAATCCAGCTCATCTCAAGCTGATCAGAACCCAGAAACGACTCAGGCTCATGCACACTCCCACCGGAGACCTGCGCCAGAAGCCACCCTCGCCATTCTCGGCGCTGGTGCTTGGGGTAAAGCGTTGGCAACAATTGCCAGACATAAGAATCATCAAGTTCGACTGTGGTCTCGCAGCAGCGAGGAATCCCTAGAAGAGGTATTAGCGGACATTGATATGCTAGTCTCCGCGATTCCGATGAAAGGGGTGGCGACGACGGCGGCTAAGATTCAAGAGATTGGGTTGCCGGATTATGTGACAATTATTACCGCCACCAAGGGATTAGACCCAGAGACAACTCGTACCCCTTCTCAAATCTGGGAAGCCGACTTTCCCAACCATCCGATTGTGGTACTTTCGGGTCCCAATCTATCCAAAGAAATTGAGCAAGAACTCCCCGCCGCCACAGTGGTGTCGAGTACAGATATGGCAGCAGCGGAGGAAGTGCAAACGGTATTTTCCTCCAGTCTCTTCCGAGTGTACACCAGTCCAGATCCCCTTGGCACCGAACTGGGAGGAACGCTGAAAAACGTGATTGCGATCGCGGTTGGGGTTTGTGATGGTCTAAAATTGGGTACTAATGCCAAATCTGCCCTGATTACCCGTGCGTTAACTGAAATCCTTCGGGTGGGGACACATTTAGGCGGACAAACGGAAACCTTCTTCGGATTATCAGGTTTGGGCGACATGCTAGCCACTTGTAGTAGTATACTCAGCCGTAATTATCGCGTCGGTTACGGTTTAGCCCAAGGGAAAAAATTAGAGCAAATTCTCGAAGAATTACAAAGTACGGCGGAAGGGGTAAACACAGCCAATGTATTGGTTAAAATTGCCAATCGCGAACAGATCCCCATTCCCATCTGTCGGCAAGTTTATCGCCTACTCAACCATAAAATTACGCCCCAAGAGGCTGTAGAAGCATTGATGGAGCGGGATTTGAAGGCAGAATTTGGCGATTTGTTCTAAACCGTTACAAAACATCAGCAAGTCTAGGCAGAAAGGCTTATATCTAGGCTTGCTGCTTACGTCCTGCTTCATATTGGTGATCACACAGATTTCACAGATTGAAGCCTAGCATAAGAATCCCCACCTAAATCGCGAGGGGCTACGGCTTCAACCGGAACGAAGTGGAGGTAAGCCGTAGGGGGAGAGCGGGAAATACTTCGGCTAAACGCCCGAAGTATTTCCAGTTATTTCCCGGGTGGTACAATGGTAGCCATGAAACAAGTCCTCACGATAGTCATAAAGCTTCAACCCTCCCCT
>NZ_JAVJQN010000154.1:0-61021 GCF_040218245.1 Coleofasciculus sp. E1-EBD-02
GCCTGAATCGAGTCATGGCTAGACTGCCCCATACTTCAGAAACAGCCATTGCTATTACATTTTTAGTAATGAATCTGTCTGCCCTGCTACGGCAGGTTTTTTGTCTTTTTTTGTTTCTTTCCACAATCAGGTATTTTTCAGGCTTTAATCATGATAAAACCTTATCATTAAGAGAAAATAAAGCCGGAAATATTTATGTTGCTTAATAGTTAAATAACTAATTAGTCAATCGGTTGTTTTTCTCCGACTTATTCAGCAAGCCCTAGCTATTTCAGGTAAGCGACTGTTACCCCCGATCCGCCTTCTGCTTGTTCGGCTAATTCAAACCGATCAACGAGGGGATGGCGTTCTAAGAATTCATGCACCCCAGCCCTTAATTTTCCAGTTCCTTTGCCATGAATAATCCACAATACCCCAGAGGCGATCGCTTTAGAAATAGCTTGTTCTAACTCTACTTCAGCATCCGCAACACGCGATCCGCGTAAATCAATTGTATTTTTCTCGGTGCGAATCGGGGGAGTCGGTGGCGATGAAGCAGCGGGTGCAGGAGTAGATGCAGGTTTTGATTTTACTGGCATTTGCGCCTTTTCACCCTCTAGGGATTCGATATCCGCTAGGGATACCGTCATTTTCATTAAGCCAAAGCGTACTGTAAGATCCCCATCTTCATCCGCAGGCGTCAAGACTTCCGCCGTTTGATTTAGGCGAGGAATGCGGATGCGATCGCCTACTTTGGGTTGAAAGGCGGGTTTGGCTTTAGCAGGGGGTTTGGGGATGTGACGCTGCTCAATTTCCTTCAGCGCATTGGTGGCTTTTTGGGCGTTTTGAGCGATTTGGGGTCCTTGCTGTAATTTGCGAATCACCTGGGCAATTTCTGCTTTGGCTTGGGCGATCGCATCTTGTACCGCTTGTTCCTGCGAGAGTTTCAATTCCCGTTCTCTCTCCTGCAAGAGTTTGGCTTTACTAGAGACTTCTTGATGCAAACGTTCGGTTTGCTGGAGGAGTTGGTTGGCTTCTTGGGCTTTGGTTTCCTGATCCCGCCGTTGGGCTTCTAGTCCAGAAATCACTTGGTTTACGTCTTCAGAACTGCTTCCGACTAAGGTTTGAGCAAGGGATACCACGTCTGATTTTAATCCTAACCGTTCGGCAATGGTTAACGCATTAGATCGACCCGGAATTCCCCAGAGTAGGCGATAGGTGGGAGAAAGGGTGACATCATTAAACTCAACCGAGGCGTTCTCAAATCGTTCATCTTGATACTTCAGCGCCTTGAGTTCGCCATAGTGGGTGGTGGCTACAGTAAGCTGGGCATGATCCGCCAGATAGTTGAGGAGTGCGATCGCTAAAGCACTTCCTTCGGCTGGATCAGTTCCCGCGCCAATTTCATCCAGTAATACGAGGGCGGATGTGGGATGGGGGGTGTCTGGTTCCCTTGGTGCTAAATCCTCGTCTCCCCCATCTGTAGAGACGTTGCATGCAACGTCTCTACAATTTTCTAATTCATCTAAAATCCGACTAATCCGGCGAATATGACCGGAAAACGTGGATAAACTCTGTTCTAAAGACTGTTCATCACCAATATCTGCCAAAATTTGCTCAAACCACGGCAGTTCTACGGGTTCTTTAGCAGGGACAAATAAACCCACTTTTGCCATGAGTGCGGCTAATCCCAATGTTTTTAAGGTAACGGTTTTACCCCCTGTATTCGGTCCCGTAATCGCCACGACTCGTATTTGGGGCTGAATCTGGATGGTAATCGGTACAACTGGCGCATCTTCTTCATGCTGATGCTGCCAGACTAACAGAGGATGTCGCAATTGGCGCAGGGTAATCGATTCTCGTTGATTCGGATCAATGAAGCGCGGCGGATTTGCCTGAAGCCAGAGGCTATATCGGGCTTTGGCGGTGGCTAAATCTAACCGAGTGGCGACGGCTAATACTTGTTCTAGATCCGGCTTAACGGCGGCGACTTGTTCAGTTAAGGCGCGGCGCACGGCTTCGGCTTCGGCTTGTTCCCGGCGTTGATAGGTTTTAAGTTGATTTCCCAACCCAACGATCGCATGGGGTTCGATGTACAGCGTAGCACCCGTACTGGAAGCGTCATGAACGATACCCGAAACCGAGTCTTTCTGAGGTGCTTTTACCGGGAGAACAAAGCGATCGCCCCGTTGGGTGATTAAGGGTTGCTGGAGTGCGCCGCCTTGACGCTGTACTATATTCTGGAGCGTTTGATAAATGCGATCGCGTAGGGATTTACTGTGCTGTCGAATTTCTGCTAATTTCGGACTCGCGCGATCGGCGACATCCCCGCGTTCATCGATACAACGGTGAATTTCTTGTTCTAATTCGGGATAGGTACGGATATCAGCAACAAGTTGGTTGAGAACCGGGATATCTTCTTGATCGTCAATGAGCCGCCGTAAACGCCGGACTCCTGCTAGAGTGGTTGCGATCGCCAGTAAGTCTTCCCCGGATAATATCCCTTGTCGTTCAGCGCGTTCTAGCGCATCACCAATATCCTGAATCCCCTCAAACGTCCAGCCACTGGTTAACTGACATTCAAGTTGATAGACTTCTTTCGTCTGCGCCAATAGATGCAGACTTTCCTCCAAAGTAGCGGGAGGATGGAGATGGCGAGACGCGATCGCGCCTAGTTTGGTGGCGGCGAAGGTTGCCAGGTGTTGGCACAGGCGTTGCCATTCGAGTAGTTCTAACGTTTCAGATTGAATCAAAGCCCAATATTAAAGGTTACCCTATATGTTTATTATTAGACAATTTTCCCGTACCGGGGAGTGAGTTTAACCGTAATGTCTCTGAGAAATTCTGTGGAGTTGTTCTCTAGTTGGAGGAAATAGTCAATGAGTTCTGCCCAAAGAAGAAGTAATTTATAATACACCCAGTTTACCCGTTGCCTATGCAGTTGCTTCCCTGGGGATAGATAGGGAACTATTAATCACCCAGCCTTGTTCTTCCCAAGGTTCAAGCGGAGTAATGGAATAAGAGGATGTCATTTTCTCAAGCTGACGCAAATCCTCAACCTGTACTCCCTGAAAGAGTTTGTCTAAGGCGTCGCGATCGGCTGAGGTTAGAGGAACCCTAGGGTATATACGAGTTTGTGTCTGTCTTACCATAGTTTAATCCTGAATCAATTTCTGCATGGGGATGCTTATTAACAAATATTACAGAAGCTTTACATAAATACATCCGCCATTTTACGGAGATTGTCTGCTCCGGGATTCTGACTAGAGAGGCATTCCATACGTTGTGTCTTTTGTCAATATATTCATGAACTGTATAAAATTTAACTAAAAGGCTGTTTTAAGATTTATTTGTCGGGTATGTCGGGACAGGTTTAGGCACAAACGCCATAAATTTAATTGATAACTTGAGGACACAACTCGCCCCCACTAGAATTCGGCGAAAATGTAATGTCCTCTTGCTTATTCATCGGTTCAGTCAATCGATGTCACGTTGAATCAAAGCCTGAAATCGATTATCTCCTCGAAGGTTATCAAAATCTGAATCGGTTTTTGCAATCTCTCGGTATTTTGACGGATTCAAGTTTATGGCTTTTTGCAAGCTTTCAATTGCTAGGTCAACTTTATTCTGCCAAGCATAACAGCTAGCCTTACCATAAAAAGCGTTAGCATCATTTGGTTGAAATGTTAGGGCTTTGTCGAAGCTAGCGATAGCCTCTTCAAATCGTTCTAAGTTTGCCAGTACAATACCCCGGTGAATCCAAACTTCATCAAAGTCTGATTGGGATTGGAGGATCGTGTCGAAGCTAGCAATTGCTGCTTCCAATCTTCCTAATTTTGTCAATGCAATTCCTTTTTTGTTGAGATCTCTTAGTGCTTTATTCCGGTTTTCCCAAGCCTTACCATACTCCGGATCGAGCCTCAGAGCTTCATCGTAGCTAGTAATCGCTTCTTCATAGCGGTTTGAGTGGTACAGCGCAATACCTCTAATATTCCAGGCACTGGGGTTGTCAGATTTGATTTCCAGAGCTTTGTCACAGCTAAGAATTGCTTCCTGATAACGTTGTAAATCATCTAATACACTGCCACGATTGACCCAGGCTAAGTGAAATTCAGAATCAAATTCCAGAGTAAAGTCAGGTTCACATTCTAAAGCTCTGTCGTAACTGGCAAGTGCCTCTTCAAGACAGTCTAATTTAACCAGTATATTACCCCGGTTGATCCAAGCTTGGTAATAGTCAAGTTTAAGCTTAATTACTTGATCGTAACTGGCAAGTGCCTCTTCAGGGCGATTTAAATCAGCTAGCGTAATACCCAGGTTGTACCAAGTATAAGGATCATCAGGTTTGAACTCAATAGCCTTTTGGTAGTTGGTAATGGCTTCTTCGTGACGACCTAAGTAAGACAGTACGACACCTCTATCGCGCCAGATATTGTAGCTGTTAGGTTGAATTTCTAAGGCTTTGTTGACGCTAATGAGTGCATCCTCATAGTGACCTAGGAGCGTAAGCCCATAACCAAAGTTGAGTAGTGAACCCAGCATCTTATTGTGGTGTTTTTCAGCGAGTTTCAGGAGAATGCGAAATATTGATGGAATGTATCTTCTCCACAGCACACATGTACCCTTGGCTTCAATTTGCCCATCGCACGGTTGAAGAATGCGTTCTCGACTTATGAGATAGTTCCAAGCATGGCGAATTTGCCACCAATGCTGTAAGCGCCGCAGCAAATTTCCATCTGCAATCAGCAGGGCTGTCGGCTTGACAGTAAAAGGGTAAAGTGAAATACCCACCATCTGCAGTAATTCCACTGCATCGTAAATGTAGGGAGCAATAGGATATTTCTTAACTACCTCTTGATACCGTTTTTCCCAAGTTCCCTTCAGTGTGTCGCGGAATATATCCCTCGTCAAAGACTGGCGATTATTTTTCGCGCTGCGAAGATTCTCGACAATATTTCTGAAAGTATGGTCATTTCTCTGGGCTAGACAGGCATAATCATCCGGGTTTGCTTCAATCTTTGCCTGGGAAACAGTCTCTCTCAAAACGCTAATAATAGCTGGTTCTTCGGGTTCTGGTAATTCATAGATAGCAAAGCGTTTCCACAGCGCTGGATATTTATCAAATTCCAATTTTTCCCACTCGCTTGGTTCATCAGGAAATTCTCGTTCCTTTTCATTACGAGCCGTGGCAATAACCCGAATATCCTGTTTACGGCAAGATTTTTCATAAAATTCGATTGCTCGAAGTAATCGTTCTTGTAGTGGTATATTTAACCGTTGTAATGGCTCATCGGCTTTTGGTGATTGCTCAATGCGCCCACCGTACATTTTGCTGTTCAAGTCGTCAAGGAAAAACAGCAACTTTCTATCCGTACCAATCTTATCCTCTGGAAATCTAGGGAGTGCATCCAGCCATTCACCACGTTTCAGGTGAAGAATTGTCCAGCCTTCGGTATTCAGTCTCTGTGCTAAGTTTGCCGCTTCCCGTGTTTTCCCGATTCCTGTCGGTGCGAGAATCAAAACCCAGCGCGATTCGTCCAGCTTTTGTTTCAATTCGTCGTGAATACTACGCCCGGAAATTCGCTCCTGATATGGGATCTTGTAATCAGCTAGCGGATCATTCGTATCACCACCGAGAATAGCTGGCAATACCTTATTTTGTGGTTTTATGATATCAAAAGGAAAAGTGTCAGGAAAAATTTGCCGCTGGCGACGTTGCTGGAGTATCCACCAGAGGAAACCCACAGCCTGACCGAAAATACCAACGCCAAGGATGACGATGAAAATATCCTTGTTTTCACTGATTAATTTCAGACTGGTTTCCAGTAAGCCTTGCACCTGTTGTAGCCAAACGTAGAGAACCTGGTTAATCATGGGAGGAGTAAAATGATTAAGATGCGCTCCTTAGCATCGCACTCTTTCCCACATTTTATCCGAGGAACTTTAAGTTTGCAGGCGTACTGTTGCTGAGTTTATGCCTTTAACACTACATTCTACCTTCAAGGGACTTCAAACTTTAGAGTTGTGACAACCCGATAAGCAGCCACCGCGCACCCATCCTTTCTCTTCCCAACGATCTAAGGGGGCTACAGCATAGTAAGAACTAATCGTTTCTATTTGATTAACGAACTCACCATCTAAGCCTGAAAAGATTTTATCTAACGCCGCTGTGTCTTTGTGATTTAACGGCATTTTTGAATTTCCCCGATTTCTTGGCATCGTTCTTCCCCTATAATCTCAATCCACTTAGATATTCTTTTTTTAGTTTATTAAGAAAAAGCAATAATGAGCAATTTTTTCTATAGAGATAGCTTATCACTCCTATTGCCATCTTTAGCTCTGATCGGCAACTGATGATGATTCTCGGTGATTGTTGATCCGCTCTAAGCTAAACCAGTAGATATACTTAAGTAAATCTACTCAAAGTTGGTGAACCGGGAACGGGGAACAGTAAGGATTTGAGGCTAGTTAACATGGCTTATACCAAGTTGCAGTCTAAGGTAGAATCTGTCATGATCCTTGTATGTAGTGCGAGCATCTTGCTCGCTACTAATACCCAATTTAAATGCATGACAGCTTATTTAATCTTCCCCTTAAGAAAATAAGTTGTCATCTTCCCTTTACCTTTAACCTGAATAGTGCCTCGTTCCTCAAACAGATAGTTATCCTGCAACTTTTTATACGTAAACTCAGTAACCTGAATTTTATCAGGAAGCCCTTGGGATTCCATGCGTGAGGCAATATTAACCGTATCTCCCCACAGATCATAACTAAACTTTTTGATGCCAATGACTCCAGCAACAACGGGTCCGGTATTGATCCCAATCCGAATACTTAAGGTTTGATTATTCTGGTTATTAAATTTGGTAATTACCTGTTGCATATCGAGCGCCATATTCGCCGTAGCTTCAGCATGATCGGGGCGAGGAGTGGGAAGTCCCCCTACCACCATATAGGCATCCCCAATTGTTTTAATTTTCTCTAATCCATAATAATCACTCAATTCATCAAACTCCGAAAAAATTCGGTTAAGTAATTCAACAACTTGGGCAGGAGGGAAGCGAGCCGATAATTCGGTAAAGCCAACAATATCGGCAAACAAAACTGTGACTTCCTCAAAATTATCTGCGATTGTACTTTCGAGTTGTTTCAACCGTTGAGCAATTACTTTGGGTAAAATATTTAGCAGTAGGCGTTCGGCTTGCTCTTGTTCATAGTGCAGTGCTTCTTGCCATGCTTTACGTACCGTAATATCTTCTACTGTTCCTTCATAGTAAATAAAATTACCGTGGTTATCGCGGACAGCTCTTGCCTTCTCCTCAATCCATATTTTTGTGCCATTTTTTCGGTAAATTTGCGATTCAAAATCTGAAACTGAGCCATATTTCTCCAGGATACGGACTAATTCATCATGACGGTTTGGCTGAACATAAAGCTGACGATTAAGATTAACTAAATTGTCACAAACTTCCTCCGCTGAAGCATAACCATAAAGAGTCGCCAATGTAGTATTTGCCGTTAAAAAACGCCCACTCGGAGTAATTTTAAAAATCCCTTCTACTGAATTATCAAAACTACTCCGATATTTTTCCTCGCATTTTTGCAGATTTTTGGTTAACTGTTTGGTTTTTAGAATAAGCACAATGAATAAGGTTGCCGCTATCAAACCAGAAACTGCATAAAATAAAATCCGATAAATTTTAGTTTTCCTGAGAAATACTTGATAAGACTGCTGATAAATGTCCAGGATCTGTTCACTTTGTTGCTCCGTGGGCAATTCCAGAATTTGCATCACCAGACTATCCACCTGAGATTCATGGGTCACAATAATTTCGGCATAGATTAGGGCGGCATCGAGTTCCGAAATACTCAGGGCAGAGGATGCTGTCAATACATCGGCACGTTGCCGAATTGCTGCCATTTGTCTCTGGATTTTGAGAATTAATTCATCACTGGGAGATAGGGTATAAATTAAAACATCGTTCAACAGAGTATTTAATTGATTGATTAACGCCTCAGCGCCTGGTTCCGTTGCGACTTGACTCGATAATTTTTGAATCGTATTAGGCAGGGATTTTAAAGATTGATTGAGAATAGTTTCTTGTTCAATTACTTCTTCGATTAAAACCTGCTTGTCTTGAAAGAGTGAGCGATTCTGTTGTAAGGCTGACTTAATTTCGGGATAATACTCTCTATTAACAAAATCAGGTATATCTTCTAAGTTATGGTGTAAGTTGTCAATCTGGCTTAAATCATTAAGAATAGTTTCAGGATCATTAAACGAATCCTGTTGAGCCTGCAATATATCTGTATTTAAAGTTGCGTCAGTTTCCTGGAGTTGGTGTAAGTTTGACAGATACTGATGGTGTTGACTAAAATTGATAGTCTGAGCTTTAATGAATAATATAACCCATAAAAAAGTTCCGCCTGCAGCAATTCCTATATTTCGCATAGCGGAGAACTTCATAATCAGCTCAGGTTCAATCGATTTAACAGACCTTACACCCAAACAGGCGACTCGATCGGGATAGATATCCTATCCACTCTTTTCAGGGCGTGAAAGGGCTAACAAAGACATCGTTTGCAAAACTTTGCGAACATGATGATCCATCAGCCGGAAAACTGCTCCAGCTAGGATGTTGGCTCGGTTTAGGTTATGTCTTGTTGGATACCTTCAACCTAGAGTCGGCAAAACAGTTTAAATTCATCGCCCCACCTGGGTGGATGTCTCGCTCTGCTCTCCAGGTGGGACATACAAGCGTCTGCCTGATTCTGCTCAAAGCCGATCGCACGTCTATACTGACAGCGACGGAGTAGCCAAAAAAACATGTCAGACCAGAATGGACTTCTCCGTCACCTTTGGGTGAAGACGTTTTACTCTCAGCCAGATAATATAGAAACACGCTGCACTGGGGTGTAAGTTCTACTTAAAATAACTTCCGGTTCCAATCCAGTCCGGAAGAGTTACCCCATACAACAGCGTTAAGTTTTATTGAGAAATTATTAATCGGTCGCGGATTTCTGGTTACCCGATGCCAAGGAATTATCAGGTGATGCTGACCAAGGTTTCCTGAGACAAGAGGTGCGATCGCGCACCAACCGTAGATAATCTTGCTGATTTAAGGATTCTGGGGGGTGAGGTGATTCTCGTTTCTGATTGTTTGGATGGGGAGAAGCCTTTCGATCACTACCCTCTCGATTCTCACCCTGACGAAGGCGGTGGTGAATCGTCCTCAAGCGATCCTGATTATTGATCGGTTCTCGCGGTTTGGGTAAATCCGTATTGGGCCAATTGGATAAATCGCTACAGGCGCAAGACTCTGGCGGTAATCCCACGTTGAACATAGGAACAGGCATATCGCAGCGGGAACAGGGTTCAAGATCCCACTTGGATGTCAACAACTCAGAAATCGTCTGGCTGGTTCCGGTGAGATAACAATCCCCGCTTTCGGGGGAAAGCAGATATTGCCAGAGTTCCTCAAACTCCTGACTATAGCGATCGCCTGCAATGATTCGCTGTGGTTGCAGCACCTTTTCACCATTGCGGACGACAATTGTTTTGCCAACCTGAAACCAATAGGCTAGGTAGCGTTTGACTTGTTGTTCAGATGCCATAGAATATATAAGACCTCAGCAGCAAAAGCTGCTTTATTGTTACCGTCTGTATTTCTATGGTAGCGATTCCCGCGATAGCGGTGATCCCAGGGTGCTGAGATTAAGCACATGACCACCCGTAACTAAATACACGGGGTTGGCAATCATACCGAACTGACGCACGACTTGACCGAGGCGATCGCGAAAAGTTCTGCCTAGGGGATAAGCCGGAACTACACCCCAACCCGTTTCTTCAGCAACCAGAATGATGGTGGCTGAGCTTTGGTTGACAGTCCGCAAGAGGGTGTCTGTGGTATCCTGCCAAATCCTATCCTCTTGATCCAGGCAATTCGCCACCCAGGTTCCCAAGGAGTCAATTAACAGACAATAATCCGGTTGATCCCACTCCAGAATCGTCTCGACTAATTCTATCGGCGTCCACACCAAAGTCCATTCGGCGGGGCGTCTCTGTTGGTGCTTCTCAATCCGGGCAACCCACTCCAAATCGTTGGGATCAACCTGTGCCGTTGCCACATAAACAACCTGCTTATCTGTCTTATCGGCTAATTGTTCTGCCCATTCACTTTTTCCAGAACGGGCTGGACCCGTGACCAGGATAAGCTGACCCATGGATAGTATGGTTCCTGCGATCGCTTTCATCTGCCGTGATCAAGTTTAATCGACAATGATCAAAAATTAGCGATTTGCCGAATCTCTTCCCAGATTGGGTAAAAATTGAATAGGTAGGTGGACTGCATCTGCTGTAATCAGCGTGATTTTTGCCCAGTGGCATCAGAAACATGAAACCAGAACTGCAACGGATCGAAAGCACTCTATCTCAATTAGCCGAGGATGACTCAACCCCATCCACGGCTGTGGCGTCCCCAGTGGACTCAACTGGGGATCAGTCTAGCGACTCCGCCAAAGGGAAAGAACCTTCATTCTCGATTAGTGTGACGCCATTCCCGGCTCAAAAGCAGCAAGATAAAACCCCAACACTGCCGAAACTTAAATCGGCTAGCTTCAGTGAACATCGCCATAGTGCCAATCCCGCCTTGGCAATGAACCTGCTCAAAGAAATTGAAGAGATTGTCTCTGGTTGGCAGAAGCAACTGCATACCATAGTCCGGCAAATTCAAGATATTTATATGGATGGACCAATCGTTGAGGGGTGGTTAGAATCTCATGCCCGTCAACCGGAAGCGGATCACTCAGGAGTACGTCGTGCTGAGGTGGATCGACTCATGGACTACGTAACCCAACCGTGGCATCAATCCCAGGGTGATGAGAATGTTACCTGTGAATCCCCCCGTGCAGGGTATCGCCTTTGTGGATTAGATGCAGATGGTCAATTTTGGGTGCGTACCTGTCCAGCGGATCAAGTGCCTAGTGTCAGTTTAGCGATCGCACGGTATCAGAAGCTACGACAACTACTGAGTCGCAAAGATGATCTGGAAACGCGCCTCAGCCAGCTTGCCGAAACCCTAGCGGTATTGCACGCTCATCTGGGTAATGACTGAACCTTCAGCTAAAAGTTGGCAGGTTAGTGAGTCAGGAAGTTATAACATTGGTGGAACGTAATGGCACTTCTGTCGCTGTTTCCTATCTCTTATCCCGTTCAAAGTCTTTAATTGAGAATGACACTGTAGCCTATTCCACCAGAATAAAGATGCTCAAAACGCTAAACTATGAATTTGAGCATCTAGCCAAACGTTTGTTGAACCAGTAGAGATGGTATGGTCAAAGTGACAAAATTTCATAATCCTCTCCAGGAATCGAGGGAATGCTACGATTTGCGCTATTTATCACAGTTCCGCCTGCCCCAACTCGAATCCGTTTTGAATCGTATTCATTATCAGCGTTCAAACTACAAGTAAACCGTTCCCGTTTTCACCGATTAAATCTTTTTAAAGTATGACTAGTCTTGATTCTAAAGTTCCCGTTTCGGTTCTAATTCCGGCAAAAAACGAAGAAGCTAACCTTCCGGCTTGTCTGGCTAGTGTGGCTAGAGCCGATGAAGTATTTGTAGTGGATTCCCAAAGTAGCGATCGCTCTATCGAAATTGCCGAAAAAACGGGTGCGGAAGTCGTGCAATTTTATTTCAATGGGCATTGGCCCAAAAAGAAAAACTGGAGTTTGGAAAATCTGCCCTTTCGTAATGAATGGGTGCTGATTGTGGATTGCGATGAACGCATTCCCCCAGCGCTTTGGGATGAAATTGCTACGGCGATAAAAAATCCCAACTATGAAGGGTACTATATCAATCGCCGCGTTTATTTCTTAGGCAAGTGGATTCGCCACGGGGGAAAATATCCAGACTGGAATCTGCGCTTATTTAAACATCAAAAAGGTCGCTATGAAAATCTGGGAACTGAAGGAATCCCCAATACAGGAGATAATGAAGTTCACGAACACGTTATCCTGCAAGGTTTAGTCGGTTATCTCAAAGCAGATATGGATCACATCGACTTCCGAGATATCTACCATTGGTTGGAACGACACAATCGCTATTCTAACTGGGAAGCCCGGGTCTACCTTAATATGCTCACGGGTCATGATGAATCAGGTACGATTGGTGCTAATTTATTTGGAGATGCGGTACAGCGTAAGCGTTTTTTGAGAAAAATTTGGGTGTGGATGCCATTTAAACCCACCTTGCGGTTCATTATCTTTTACTTTATTCAATTCGGTTTTCTGGATGGTAAAGCAGGATATACTTACGGGCGCTTGTTGAGTCAATACGAATATCAAATTGGTGTCAAACTCTACGAATTACGTAAATTTGGCGGTCATCTCAATCCAGAGGTGGAAACATCAACCGTATCATCTGCGAAATCTCCAGCTACTTCTGTGGTTTCTCCCAATTCCTAATCGGCTGTTACATTGTTCAAATTACTGATTAATATTTGGTTAAAGGAAAGAAAAAAAATTAATTTTCATTGATTTGGCAATGAAAAAAATAATAATTGATTAGCCAATGCGCTGAAAAAATAGAATGGTATATATAGCAATCCTATTTGAGTTGTGTCCAAAAATCTGATGATTTTCGGGAATGGGCAACACCTCGACTTCGCTCGGTGTTCCCTGTTCCCTAATCTCCACCGCTAGCTTTAATTGTGTCTACCTACTTATTGATATTAAGGTTTAAATGCCGAAAAGCTTATCTATGAGCCGAGACTTAAACACCAACGTTCCAGATTTCACCGAACCTCCTGTTTTAGATGACACCCCATTAGTTGATTTGCGAAATTATGACCAGTCCAATTTTGACCGAGGGCGTCCAAGCTGGTTCATTTTACTCTGGTGGTTAGTGCAAGCTATTGCTTTTCCAATAAGTCCACATAATTTTAATGGCTTTCGCCGCTTTATCCTGCGGCTATTTGGTGCCAAAATTGGTCGAGGCGTACTCATCCGCCCAACCGCTCGCTTTACCTATCCTTGGAAGGTAGAAATTGGGGACTATAGTTGGATTGGGGATGATGTGGTGTTGTACAGCTTAGAGCAGATTCACATCGGATGCCATTGTGTGATTTCTCAAAAAAGCTATCTTTGCACCGGAAGTCATGATATTCAAGATGCGGCTTTTAGCCTGAAAACGGCAGAAATTAGCGTTGGGAACGGAGTTTGGATTGCTACCGATTGCTTTATTGCTCCCGGTGTACAAATTGGAGCGAATGCCGTTATTGGTACCCGCAGTAGTGTTTTTAGTAATATTCCCGCTCAACAGGTGTGTTGGGGAACACCCGCTCGCCCCCGTTATCTACGGCAAATTCGGTAATTAAATCGATAGGCAAAATAAAAGTTATATCATGTCCTAACGATTACCCATCCATAATTAGGACAGACGCTCCAGACGCTCCAGACACGGAGAAATTTTTATTAGGGGTGTTTGACCGGACATGATATTAATAGTGGAGGAACTTAGGGACTATTCCAACTCATCAGGATCAACCCCTAACTCCCGCAATCGTGCCGCCAATCGTTCTGCCCGTTCCTGTTCCGCAACAGCCCGTTCCTGTGCTGTAACCGCTTGTTCCTGTGCTGTAATCGCTTCCTCTTCCGGCGTTAAAATCAATTCTCCCTCCAGTGTCATCCACCGCAACCACAAACGGTTAATCTCCCGAAAACTCCCTTGCCATAATCCTAAACTTAACCCTAACTCTGGCATTAATAACCGATTATCTACCAAGTTCATCGGTACATAATGACCCCCAAGCAAATGAAAGGCTTGTAATTCATTGGTATAACGACTAAAAATAATCGAGTAGGGAATTCGCAAAATCTGCTCATAAACCTGCCACTTGGTCGGTGGATTTCCAGGTGTTGATACTGTGCGACTTAAATCTTCCTCTTGTGTTCCCGGCGACAATAATTCCACCACTACATAAGGACTCACCTCTTCTTGCCAAACCACGTAACTTAAGCGTAAATCCTGCCCTTCGTATAACCGAGGAACACCCACCACTCCAAACCAATCTGGACGCTTGTACCACTGCGGATGAGTAACACTATAGTAGAGATTCAAATCACAAGCTGAAAAGACTAACTCTGGACTCCAATTCGTCGGTTGAAAGGTCAGAAACAGCAGTAGGGGTTGTAAAAAATGAAACTCGTCTGGCAATCCAGGTTCCTCCGGGTTATCAGAAGGTAGATCATACATCGTCGGTAGAGTTTGCCGAGGTGAAAGTGGTGGATATGATTGAGTCGGAAGTTGAACCATGGTGATTGATCGTGATTGTCCGTTAGGGATTAGTTTTAGCGTAGCATCCAATAAGTCGTCGGACAAAAAAACTCCGGAATCTCTTTTAAGTAGGTGGACACAATTAAAGTTAGCGGTGGAGATTAGTGAACAGGGAACACCTCGACTTCGCTCGGTGTGTAACAGGGAACAGGGAACAGTAAGGGTTTGAGGCTTGTTTACATAACTAATCTATTCCACAATTTTAGCTGGGTCACGCCACTACGGTATAGCTCGGCGGAACCATCAACAATCAACAAATGACAAATGATAAATAACGCTCCCCACCTACTTTTGGACTTACGCAAAACCTCTATGTGTAGGGTGTGTTAGCGTAGCGTAACGCACCTTTGCCACGATATAGCGATCCTAAATTGGTTGTGGCAATTTCAAAAACTGAAACCCTTACTATACCTGGGTTTCAAGCCGCTCACTTGTTGCATCCTATTTAGGCTTGCTATATGTGGTGTAGCTGCGTAAGTCCTGTACTTATTGGAGGAAACCATGCAAGTCCAACTCAGGCAAATAATTCTTCCCCCCGGTCAACAACTGCTGATGAACGATGTCAGTTGGAAAATGTATGAACAACTGTTAGAGGAGTTCGGTGAAAAACGGGGTTCGCGGATTAACTACAGTCAAGGATTCTTAGAAATTATGGTACCTTTACCCGAACATGAAGATGATAAAGTAATGATTGCTGATTTTGTAAAGGTACTCCTAGAAGAACTAGACATAGAATTTAGAAGTTTGGGTTCAACAACTTTTAAAAGTGAAACCATGCAACAAGGGATAGAAGCGGATGATTGCTTCTATATTGAAAACGAAGCAGCCGTTCGTGGTAAAAAACGCATCGATTTAAGTGTAGATCCGCCGCCCGATTTAGCCCTAGAAATTGATCTTACCTCCCGCACTCGATTTAATAACTACGAAGCATTAGGAGTAGGAGAACTGTGGCGGTTTAACGGGACGAAATTAGAAATCAACGTGCTGCAAGACGGTGAATACATCCAGGTGAGCGAAAGTCCTCATTTTCCCGGATTTTATTTGGGTGAAGCACTCCCAGACTATTTAGAACGGAGTAAAATTGAGGGGCGAAACCAAACGATGAAACTTTTCCGGGCTTGGGTGAGACAGCGAAAATAAAACTAAATTAAACAGAAAAATTAGATTATTGATCAGACCAACTTTCCTCAATCCTATTCAAAACACTATCCACCTCTTCTCCACCCACATAATCTACAATACCTGTCCAAAACGTACCTGTTCCCACGGCTCCTGGCATCATATCTGAACCATCAAAGCGCACCACTTTTGCATTAGATAAAATCTCAACTTGTCGTTTCGTTACCTCATCCGGATACGCCTCTAAACTCACCTGTTGATGCGGAGAGAGATAACCGCCAATACCTGCCAAGATTTCATGAGGCTTTGATGTGGCTAAATACTCCATTAACTTTCGCGCTTCTGGAGTATCATTAAACATGGCAACGATTTCTCCTGAGACCAATACAGGAGTATCAATGTCTTGATTAATCGTAGGGAATGGAAAAACATCAACATCTTTACCCATCACCACATCATCGGGGAAAAACGATGTAATAAAGCTCCCCTGATGATGCATATAGCAACTGGGTGATTGTTCAAAAAGACCCTTCGGTGAGTCTCCAAATGGGGTACTTAGTACACCCGTTGTACCCCCAAGGACATATTTAGGGTTAAGGGCAATTGTGCCAAATTTTTCAAAAGCTGCCTCAACAGTGGGATGATTGAAGGGGATTTCATGAGTAATCCACTGATCATAAACCTCTGCCCCAGCCTGATGCAACATGATATCTTCTACCCAGTCTGTCCCCACCCAACCTGTAGCACTACCATTTTCCATACCGATACACCAAGGAACACCGCCATCCGCTACAATTTTGTCTGACAATGTGATCATTTCATCCCATGTTGTCGGAACTTCATAGCCCTTGGCTTTAAAGGCGGTTGGGTTATACCAAACTAAGCTTTTGACAAATGCCCGATACCAGATACCATAGATTTGGTCATCAACGCTAGCTAGATTCAACCAATCCTGAGCATAAGCATCAGATAGCTGCGTCATATCCATAAAGGAATCAATCGCCACCAGCTTTCCTTCGCGGGCAAAGTCAGCCATCAAACCCGGTTGGGGAAACATGGCAATATCCGGCGCATTACCTGAATCAACCCGCACGGGTAATAGAGTGGCGAACTCACTCGTGCCTTCGTAAACTACCTTAATTCCTGTTTCTTCAATAAATGGTGCTAGGGCTTTTTTAAGTTCCTCCTCACCCTTGCCTGTAACGACTCCCATAATGGTCACAGTATTGCTTTGAGCAGACTGATTTTGAGCCGGACTACAAGCGGCTAAAAGTATTGGTAAGCTCAATAGTAAAGTCAGTGTTTGACCAACTTTTGCTCTCAACATTTTTATTTTCTACCAAAGGGGAATAAAGTTAATCTAATGATGCACCCCACTGGTTTACTTTTAACAATTAGTATTCGTATTGATGCTGAAAAAATCAACATCAAGTTCTGGTGTCATAGCTTTTCCAAGATAACCTTGATTTTGGCGATCGGCAATAGCTGATGACTTATAAATTTTAAATAATGAATTATGAATTTCCTATTCTCTGTTCTCTGTTCCCTGCTACGGAGATAAACGTTGTATCATCCAGCTACCCTCTGCTGTACGTTGATAGAGCAACCGATCATGTAACCGACTTGGACGCCCCTGCCAAAACTCAATGGCGACAGGAATTAATCGAAATCCTCCCCAGTAAGGTGGACGTGGTATGGTTTTAGTTTCATACTCTTTTTTAAGCTGTTGTAATCGTTGCTCCAGTACCTCGCGGCTTTCAATCACCTGACTTTGCTCAGATGCCCAAGCCCCCAGTTGAGACTCTTGGGGACGGCTATGAAAATAAGCATCTGACTCCTCAGCCGACACCTGTTCAATCTGTCCCTCAATCCGCACTTGTCGTTCTAGCTGAGTCCACCAAAACGCGATCGCGCCCCAAGGATTTGCCAATAACTGCTGTCCCTTGCGACTTTTGTAGTTGGTATAGAAGACAAACCCCCGCTCATCGTATCCTTTAAGCAGTACCATTCGCGCCGACGGTTTCCCATCAGGTGTTGCCGTCGCCAGAGTCATCGCATTGGGTTCTGGCAACTTCGCGGCTACCGCTTGGTCAAACCATACGGTAAATTGCTCAAATGGATTGGGATGAGCATCTGTTTTATTTAACCGTTGTAGGCTGTACTCTTGCCGCAAATCGGCGATGCTTTTACTCATTGTCTCAATTTTTGCTCTAGACAAAAGGTTTTGAAGTCTCTTGCTAAAATTGTCAAGAAACTGTAAACTAGAGGACTAAACTAATGCGACAACTAAACTTTCTGCTCATATTTGCTGTGTGTTTAGCGTTGGTTTTGTTTAGCTTGCAAAACACGCAGCCCACGTCGATTCAAATTATTGAAGGCATTGATGTTGAGGCTCCTCTAGCCCTAGAACTGATTATAGCCATGGGACTAGGTTCTGTATTGGCATGGCTGTTTAGTGTTTGGGCGCAGCTACAGCGACAGCTAGAGTCCTGGAAAGCCGCTCGTCAGATCCGAGCGAAAGAGGAACGCATTGAAGAATTAGAGCAAGATATGGAACGGTATAAGGCAGAAGTCGAAGAACACCAATTACCTGCACTATCGGCATCTGAAACGGTAACAGAAGGTACCATCGTTGAAAGGTGAATAGATTTTGGGGCAATGTGAGAGTGTTAACCCTTCACTTCTCCTTCATTTCGTTTGAGGACATGGTTCGAGGGCATGGTGCGTGAGTTAACTTCCGCAGCTTCCCCTGCTTCCCCTGCTTCCCCTGCTTCCCCTGCTTCCCCTGCTCCCCCTGCTTCCCCTGCTCCCCCAGCTTCCCCATCTCCCTTGTGTCTATCTGAAGATTGCTGATGAGACAAACACCTGCTACCGAAGCGATCGCGCTATTAATTGACCTAGCCCAACGCGGAGAAATCGATCCCTGGGATGTTCAGGTGATTGAAGTGATTGATCGCTATCTCAGTAGTCTCCCCTGGGGGAACGATGCTCAACTCAATCCCCATGACACCGATTTGTCCCAATCCGGACAAGCTTTTTTATGGGCGTCAATGCTTGTCTTACTCAAAGCCGACACGCTACAACGTTTAGAGGAACCCGAAGAACCCGAATTCAGCGATACCGAAGCGGAAATCGAACCCACGAGTGAACCGCGCTTACCCTTGTATTTAGAACGCCATATCCGTCGTCGCACGGCTGCACCCCCGCCCAAAAAACGCCCCGTCACCCTAAACGAGTTGATCGAGCAATTGCAGCAAATGGGAGATCAACTCGAAGCCACCCCCACACCCATCCGCTCAACCCGCCGACAATCTCTATCACGAGGACAAGCAGCACAAGCTATCACCCAGCTAGCTCACGATGAAAATCTAACCGACATTGCTAAACGCCTAGAACAGTTTATTTCCAGTCATTGGCATGAAATAGCAGCAGGAAAAGATTGGCTGAATCTAGAGCAATTGCTAGAGTGGTGGACGGTATCACCAACAGTATCGACGAATGACAATCGCCCAAGGGCTGTTGATACCACTAAACCCCTAGTCAGCGATCGAGTCGGTGTGTTTTGGGCGCTGCTCCTATTATCGGCTCAGTCTAAGGTGGAATTATCCCAAGAGGAATTCTACCAAGACTTAAAAATCCGGACGCTGGGGTAAATCAATCAGGGGTGTTATCTGGGATTCCGATTGGCAGCTTAATCGGCTGTTCAACACTTGACAGAATGCACCAATACAAGTCGAACGAACCGCATCTTGCCGTTTTGCCTCTTGGCTTCAGGCAAGAGCATTCAGATACTTATGTATAGGGTATGTAGCCTCCTACATACTTACCCAGGTCAGTGGTGCATAGTGATTGATTAGGTATCGGTAGTCACTCAAACTTTTGTGAACCTACCCTTTTGTCACCTGATCTCTGTCATTTTTCCCGGTATATAGGATGAGTCTTGACAACGGTTCAACGTCCTTAAGGGCAACCACTGAGCATCAGACTCTATTGACCAACTTGAACATTTGTGGCATAGCTTGAGGAAGATAATTTTATGAAAGCCATGATTCTGGCAGCCGGTAAGGGGACTCGGGTTCGCCCCATTACCTACACCATTCCCAAACCATTGATTCCCATCCTGCAAAAACCTGTGATGGAGTTTTTATTAGAACTTCTAAGGCAGCATGGTTTTGAGCAAGTTGTGGTTAACGTCTCTCACTTAGCTCATGAAATTGAAGGCTACTTCCGGGACGGTCAACGATTTGGTGTCGAAATTACCTATTCATTTGAAGGTCGAATTATCGATGGTCAACTGGTAGGAGAAGCCTTGGGTTCTGCAGGTGGCATGCGTAAGATCCAAGACTTTTATCCCTTTTTTGACGACACCTTTGTTGTCCTTTGCGGGGATGCTCTGATTGATCTCGATCTGTCTGCTGCTGTCAAGTGGCATAAAGAAAAAGGTTCTGTGGCTACGATTGTGACCAAACCCGTGCCGCGAGAGCGAGTCTCTAGCTATGGTGTGGTGGTGACTGACGAAAGCGGTCGGATTAAAACTTTCCAGGAAAAACCCTCGGTAGAAGAAGCTCTCAGCACCAATATCAATACGGGCATTTATATTTTTGAACCCGAAGTCTTAGATTATATTCCATCTGGTCAGGAATATGACATCGGTGGCGATTTATTTCCTAAATTAGTGGAAATGGATGCGCCCTTTTATGCCGTATCAATGGATTTCCAGTGGGTAGACATTGGCAAAGTTCCCGACTATTGGCATGCGGTTCGGGGTGTTTTGACGGGAGACATCAAAAATGTCTCGATTCCCGGTAAACAAGTGGCTCCCGGGGTTTACACCGGATTAAATGTGGCGGTCAATTGGGATAAAGTGGATGTCAAAGGACCGGTTTACATTGGCGGCATGACCCATATTGAAGATGGTGCCAAAATTATTGGTCCATCGATGATTGGTCCGAATTGCTGGATCTGTAAAGGTGCAACGGTTGATAACAGCGTTATTTTTGAATATTCCCGCTTGGGTGCAGGCGTTCGCTTAGTCGATAAGCTGGTCTTTGGACGTTACTGCGTTGATAAGACGGGTGCAACAATTGACGTGCAAGCGGCTGCCCTCGATTGGCTGATTACGGATACCCGCCAGACACCTCCATCCCAAGATCCTGAAGAAAAGCAAGCGATTGATGAAATTCTTCTGGGTCAAAATGGTTAGTCCATAACCTCTGAGTTGCTCACCCAACCATCCATGTTGCTGGTTGGGTGGGCAATTTCACCGTATTTCGGGTCGGCTGAATAAGTATTGTGGTGGGGTTCGGGAGCAGGGGGAGCAGGGGGAGCTGGGGAAGCAGGGGAAGCTGGGGGCAACTTCTCCTAAGAAGACAGATAAGTATAACTACTCAGACTCTTCTGGTAGTTTTGCAGCAACCGTTGGGATTCTGCCAAGGTAATGCTATTCTCTCGTAGAGCTTGTTCGGTGCGACGACGAATGCTTTCCACTAAGTCCTCAGCGTCGTACTGTACATAACTCAATACTTCTGTTATGGTATCTCCCTTAACCAGATGCTCAATTTCATAGCCTCTGGGTGTGAGTCGAATATGGACAGTATTAGTGTTGCCAAATAGGTTGTGTAAATTGCCCATAATTTCTTGGTAAGCTCCGACTAAAAATAAGCCGAGGTAATAGGGTTCTCTGGTTTGAGGATGAGAGGTTGTTCCCGATTTCTCTAGAACAGTCGATTGAGTTACCTTATCCGTAAACTCCCCGCCACTACCCTGGTTTTCCTGTACTTTCGCTTTTCTTAACGGATGCAGTTCCAGCACAGATTTAACATCCCGTAGGTCGATAAACTGGTTAATTTTGCCGTCACTGTCACAGGTCAAATCGGCTAAGATACCTCGACAGGTGGGTTCCTCATTCAGCCGATGGATGGGCATAATTGGAAAGAGTTGGTTCATCGCCCAGGAATCGGGAACTGATTGAAAGACCGATAAGTTGACGTAATAAATTGACGCCATTGTTTTTTCTAAGTCTTCGAGATCGTCAGGTACATAGTCCTGAGTCCTAACAATGTTGAGAATTTTCTCACAGCACGCCCAGTACAATTGTTCGGCTCTAGCCCGTTGAGTCAGGCTGAGATAACCGAGATTGAACAGGCTTTTGGCTTCTTCATTGAATTGAATAGCGTCGTGGTAAGCTTCTTGGTAATTTTCGACAGTGATATTTCCGTAAGTTTCCCAGAGGTTACGGATAATCAGATGTTCGTTCTGGTGAGCAGGTGCAGGTTCTCCAGAGAGAACATCGCTGGTATTGAGGACATCAAAGATGAGTACGGATTGATGAGAGGCGATCGCGCGACCACTTTCACTAATTAATACCGGGGCGGGAATCTGACGAGCTTCACAGGCTTCCTTCACCTCGGCAACGATATCGTTGGCATAATTCTGCATGTTGTAATTTTTCGAGGCGTGGAAGTTGGTTTTAGAGCCGTCATAGTCAATGGCTAAACCACCCCCCACATCCAGATAGTTCATATTAGCGCCCAAGGCACGCAACTCGACATAGATTTGACTGGCTTCTCGAATCGCATCTTTAATCACGCTAATCGCAGAGGTTTGAGAGCCAATATGAAAGTGCAATAACTGCAAGGCGTTGAGCAATCCAGCATCCCGGAGTTGATTGACACAGGAAAGGATCTCCGGAAGCGTCAGACCAAACTTAGCGCGATCGCCTGTGGATTCTCCCCAACGCCCACTCCCTTTTGTACTCAGTTTGGCTCGTACACCGACTATCGGCTCAATACCTAGTTTTGCCGAAATGTCAATCACAAGCTGGACTTCTTCGAGTTGCTCAATCACAATAATCGGTTTTTGTCCCAACCGCATGGATAACAGTGCCGTTTCGATATATTCTCGGTCTTTGTGACCATTACAGATAAGCAGAGCGCCATCAGTTTTTAATGTGGCTAGGGCAATCATCAGTTCCGGTTTAGAACCCGCTTCTAAGCCAAACTGATACGGGTGTCCAACCTGTACCAACTCTTCAACGAGATGTCGGTGTTGATTACACTTGACCGGATAAACCCCCTGGTAACGACCGGGGTAATTATAGCGAGCGATCGCCTTGGCAAAACAAGCATTTAAGCGCTCAATGCGATCGGCAAGGATATCGGAAAAGCGAATTAATAACGGGAGTTCCAGATTACGTCCTTTGAGCGCTTCGACTAATTCAAACAAATCCAGGGAACCGCCGCGATCGCCTTTGGGGGAAACCGTCACATGACCGACGGCGTTAATCGAAAAGTAGGGTTCTCCCCATCCCTGAATCCGATAAAGTTTCTCACTCTCCTCAATCGTCCAAGTTGGGCGTGATGATCTGCCATGAGGTAAGCGAGTGTGAGCAGGACTATCCGGGTGATGCGGTTGCTGCTTTTGCTCACGAATGCTGAGTGTAGATGTTCGCTCTCCTGTCATACTCTTCGATCACCCTTTAAATTACGCCTTGCGATTGTTAATGCTAGCGCATCTGGGTAATGGCATTGAGAGGATTTTTGTCATGTTGTCCAAGAAACCATGTTAAAATTCCTTCAGCATAGTGGTTTCTCTACTCTCAAGGCGCAAAGCGTCGCGTTTTCAAGTTGATCCTGACTGTAAAGGGCGTCAATGCTCAATTCATCTGACCATTCTTCCGAACAGCACAATTACCCACAGGTATTACAGCAGCTCGTTAACAGGTATCCCTTTGTCTTTTGGGGAACAATCTGGGGCTTTCTCGTCTTGATTGGCACTGTGGCATCAGTTGGTTTACTCAATCCAGGGCGGATTGAGTCAGATAAGTCTGTGCCGAAACCCTTGGTCTCAACGATTTTGGAATCAACCGCAAGACAGACACCCTTATCGAACTCTCCGATAACCTCCTCGCCAGAAAACGCTTCACCAAAAGAAGGTTTACCCCTTACTTTATTTTTGGGTCTAGCCTTGGGTTGTGCTGCCGGTTCTTGGTTAGTTACTCAGGCGTTTAGGCAATCTACTCAACGTCGTCAAGTTATCAAACCGTCTAAATCAACCCGGCGCAAAAAACGGCGACGCCCCGTAAATCACCGTCAAGTTTCCCAACCGCCGCAATCGGCGGCAAATACACCAGCAATCCAGACGCTGGACTCTGCCCAGACAGTTGCCTATGATCCGGAAACTGAAGTAACCGTCGTACCTGATCAAGAAAAAAATCCGTTGGATAAGGATGAGCAGAGTCTGGCAGAAATGCTAGATTTACGCAAACGTGAATCTCTGGCGTCGATAATGGGGCGGAGTGTGTCTAAAAAACGAGGTATTTCCCTGAGTCAACCCTCTAGTTTTTTAAACCCTAAGTAATTTTTCTAACTGGCGTTTAAGGTGCTATGACAACGGTACTGAATTTAGAGCCAATTATGACCCTGACACGGGAGCAGTTTTTTCAATTGTGTCAGGCAAATCCAGACTTACAGCTTTAACGTTCATCGAATGGAAAATTGATTATCGTGACGCCTATTGGTGGTGAAGGAGGCACTCAAGAGGCAAATTTGATTATTAAGGTTGGGGTTTGGAACGAACAAACTCAGTTAGGTTTGGTGTTTAGCTCTCAGACTGTATTTAGTTTACCCAATGTGAATGGTCTTGATGAGCTTTCCGAATTGAAAGGAAAAAACGACCGATTGGTCATACCATAGGTTGATGGCTTGATGTAGAGCGCGTTGTAAACTGAATGATGCAATTATTCTGCGAGCGTAACTAATGATTTGGCTTGTCCCGCAGTTTTCATCAATTACAGTTTAACCACATTTGGCGTATGAACAATTTAGAAAACCCCCAAGATAATCAATGGCATTCTTTAGCCGTTGCAGAAACCTTAGAGCGAGTTCAACTCAATCGCCAACAAGGGTTAAGCCAAGCTGAAGTTCAAGAACGAAAAAATAAATTTGGTTCTAATACCATCGAAGCCAAAGGGGGCAAAAATCCAGTTCTCAAGTTTTTAGAACAATTTAATCAACCGCTCCTTTATATATTGATTCTTGCCGGGATTGTTAAAGCTTTTTTAAATGAATGGACGAATGCTTGGGTGATTTGGGGCGTTGTCTTTATTAATGCTGTTGTCGGCTTTGTCCAAGAAATGAAAGCTGAAAACGCGATCGCGGCCTTATCTTCTTCTGTTCAAACCGATGCAACCGTTCGCCGCGATGGCAATAAAACCACCGTTTATTCAGCCGAATTAGTGCCGGGGGATTTGGTCTTTTTAACCTCTGGTGATAAAGTCCCGGCAGATTTACGCTTAATTGAAGTCAAAAACTTACAAGTGAATGAATCGGCATTAACCGGGGAATCAACGGCAGTCGAAAAAAATGCCGAAGCAGTTGATGCTGATGCCGCCCTAGCGGATCGTAAAAGTATGGCTTATGCGGGCAGTTTTGTCACTGCCGGTCAAGCCCAAGGGGTCGTGATTGCCATTGGGAAAAACACCGAAACTGGGCGTATTTCTCAATTAATGGACAAACAAGCTAATCTGATTACTCCCCTCACCCGTAAATTCGATAAATTTAGCCGCCAACTGCTCTACGTTATTTTAGGCGTTGCCACCTTTACCTTTGTTGTCGGTTTGGGTTATGGAGAAGCCTGGACATCGATGTTTGAAGCGGCCATTGCTTTGGCTGTGAGTGCCATTCCCGAAGGTTTACCCGCCGTGGTCACGATTGCCCTAGCCATTGGGGTGTCGCGCATGGCCAATCGTCACGCCATTATCCGTAAATTACCCGCCGTCGAAACCCTGGGAAGCGCTACGGTTATTTGTTCGGACAAAACCGGAACTCTGACAGAAAACCAAATGACGGTGCAAAGCATCTATGCAGGCAATCAAAATTATCGCGTGTCGGGAAGCGGTTACACTCCCGAAGGCCAAATTTCCCAAGACGAGAACACGATCGAGGTTGAAAAAATCCCTGTTCTCAAAGATTGTCTGATTGCGGGTTTGCTTTGTAATGACTCCCATGTAGACAAACAGGAAGACACTTGGAAAGTAGTCGGTGACCCCACCGAAGGTGCATTGATTACCGCCGCACGCAAAGCTGGATTTTGGGCGAACGATCTAGAAGAAAAGCAACCCCGCTTAGATACCATTCCCTTTGAATCCGAGCATCAGTATATGGCTACCTTGCACGAAGATAAACAGCAAGGGGAGAAAGTGGTTTATTTAAAAGGGTCGGTCGAAGCGGTGTTGTCTCGGTGCGAGGCGGTTTTAGATGTCGATGCTCGTCCTCAAGCCCTCAACGCCGCGCCAATCCACGAAATTGTCGAAACCATGGCCGCAGAAGGCTTGCGCGTTTTGGCGTTAGCTCGTAAAACCGTTCAGCAAAACGTAATTGAGCCAGAAGATATCAATAGCGGGTTTCAATTTTTGGGCTTGCAGGGCATGATCGATCCGCCTCGTCCCGAAGCGATTAAAGCCGTAGAAGCCTGTAAAAACGCCGGAATCCGCGTCAAAATGATTACGGGGGATCATAAGGTCACAGCGAAGGCGATCGCGCTGCAAATGCGCTTAAAACGTCAAGGAGAGACGATCGCGTTTACGGGTCAAGAACTCTCGGAGATGAACGAAACCGAGTTAGCCAATGCAGTAGAAGATGGGGTTGTGTTTGCTCGCGTCGCTCCCGAACAAAAATTGCGCCTGGTTGAAGCTTTACAATCTAAAGGCGATGTGGTGGCAATGACTGGGGATGGGGTGAATGATGCTCCGGCGCTCAAAAGCGCGGATATTGGCATTGCTATGGGGAAAGCGGGAACCGAAGTGGCTAAAGAAGCGGCGGATATGATTCTCACTGATGATAACTTTGCTTCGATTGAAGCGGCGGTAGAAGAAGGACGCACGGTGTATCGCAACTTAATGAAAGCGATCGCGTTTATTCTACCAGTGAATGGGGGTGAGTCGATGACGATTTTTATTAGTGTATTACTGGCTCGCGCTGAGTTTCTGCCGATTTTATCTTTGCAAGTGCTGTGGCTGAATATGGTGAACTCTATTGCCATGACGGTTCCTTTGGCTTTTGAACCGAAAGCCAATAATGTCATGCAACAACCGCCTTTATCGCCTCATCAACCGTTACTCAATCGCAGTTTAATTAAACGCATTGTGCTAATTTCGCTGTTTAATTGGATTGTGATTTTTGGCGTTTTTGAGTGGATTCGCACGACCACGGGCAATATCGATTTAGCCCGGACGATGGCGATTCAAGCTTTAGTGGCCGGACGGATTTTTTACTTACTCAGTTTGAGTCAAATCGGGCTGACCTTGTGGGGGAAACTGCGCGGTCGCCTCGATCGCGTTGCGTCTGTACCGATGATTTGGGTGGGGATTGGCGTAACGATTGTTTTGCAGGCGATTTTCAGTCAATGGGGCGTGATGAATAACTTGTTTGCCACTTACCCGTTGAATCTGAATCAATGGCTGATTTGTTTGGTTATTGGACTGCCGATTGTAGTGGTGGCCGCGATCGCCAACCGCATTGATCCACCGAATGTCAGTCAGCAGTAGGTTTTTCAGTCATCAGTCATCAGTTTTTTGGGCAATCGACTTTTCGGCAATCACAGGGGCGCTTTTCCCTTTGTCCTTTGAGAGAGGTGGAAGTACTCAGAATTCCTGTCGTGTTGTCAGGAAAGAAGGTTTTGCCCGGGTTTAATTTGGAGGTTAGTTAACTTAATTGAGCCAAACTCCAATCGGGTCTTAAATTTTTCGCTTGGCGCAGATAAGGGTGATAAATCTCGGTTTGGCTCACTGGGGTATTAATATGGATGAGGCATCGGATGCAGCGTTCCAGGCTTTCTTCCACATGCATTTGCTGGAGATCGAGTAATGCTACATTTTCCCAATGAGGACGTTCGCGTGCGATCGCGGCAGGAAAAATCGTATCCAAATCCCGTGTCGTTGTAAAGATTACACTGATCATTTCCTCGTGGTCGATCTGATTATGGGTTTCTATCTCATCTAAAAGTTCTGTTACAGCCTCTCGAATTGCTGCAACCGTATTTTCTGACACCGTTGTTGCCCCACGAATCGCTCGAACACGCCACTCCACTGTTGATATCCTCCTAAAAAGTTTTGAGTTTTGACCCTTCGCTTCGCTCAAGGGAATCTGGTTTGTAGGGGCGGGTTTAGGGATTTTCGTGCCAGCTATTGATGGTAATCTTTGTACAAAACCCGCCCTGACTAGGTTTTGAGCTTTGAACCTTCACAAGCTTCGAGGGCATGGTGCGTGAGTTAACTCTTTTGTTTTCCCTGCACCTCTGCTCTCCTGCTCCCCTGTTCCTGGAGCAAACCCCTAAGGTCGATAGAGCCAAAGCGGTTGACCACTGGTCGATAGTTCAAATTCTAACCAATTTATCCCTGCCGATAACCCCGAGTTCATCCGACCCGTATTGCCAGGAATCAAACGACTCAAGAGGCGCTTAGGTTCCTCAATCGTCTCACATTTTGTTTTCTCTGGGTCAAGACCCACCAGTTCGGCTGCCCAGCGACGGGCATCTTCTTCAGTGCCGAGGCGATCAACCACCCCTAAATCCAAGGCTTGCTGACCCGTAAAAATTCGACCATCAGCAAAGCTTCTCACCGTTTCCACCGCTAGGTTTCGTGCTTCAGCAACGGTTTGCACGAACTGCTGATAACTCGTATCAATCATCTCTTGCAGAATCGTCTTTTCGGGTTCAGTGAGTTCGCGGTCAAACCCCAGAATATCTTTGTAGGGACCCGATTTAACAACTTTGAAGGACACTCCAACCTTATCCAAGAGGCGTTCTAGATTATTACCGCGCAGGATAACGCCAATGCTTCCTGTAATCGTACCGGGGTTGGTCACAATATGTTCAGCTCCCATACCAACATAGACTCCCCCAGAGGCGGAGATATTCCCAAAACTGGCAATAATTTTCACCTTCTCCCGCAGGCGCATCAAGGCGCTGTAGATTTCCTGAGAGTCACCCACGGTGCCGCCAGGACTGTCAATTCGCAACAGTAAGGCAGGAAATTTCTTTTCTTCCACGGTTTTGAGCGCGTCTAGTACCCGTTGGCGAGTATTACCAGCAATCAAACCCGTGATTTCGATGCGAGCAATTTGTTTACGCGATTTAGGCTTAAAGGGCCAGGGCATATCGTTTCAAAAATAGGGATGTAGACACGAAGCGGTGTCCCGCCACGTTAAATACGTTAGCCAGCGTGAGAACCGCTATATTACTTTACCAGTTTGCACGATCTCAGACTTTTTGTCCGAATCATGTTTTCAGCACAGACCTGTCGAATGACGAAGGACGAAGGACAAAGGACAATAACCCATGACATTTTTGTCTCGTATGCTTAACATAAAGTAAAAATTGAGTACAATCTATGTAAAGAATCGTAAAAAAATATATCGGGTTGATCCCCAGCGTTGATAATAAACACGATCTTATGCAGCTCAAAATAACCAACCAATCCCCTTTTGCCCCCTTAAAGGGCGCACGCCGTGCGCCCCTACTGTTGATTGCACCGTTTTTCCTGTGGGGGACGGCGATGGTCGCGATGAAAGGCGTCATTCCCGATACAACTCCTCTATTTATGGCAGGAGTGCGTTTAGTCCCTGCTGGAGTGCTGATCCTAATTGCAGCATCGATGATGGGGCGTCCTCAGCCTAAAGGGTGGGCAGCTTGGTTATGGATTAGCCTGTTTGCGTTGATAGATGGTGCTTTATTTCAAGGATTTTTAGCCGAGGGCTTAGTGCGAACCGGGGCTGGCTTGGGTTCGGTGATGATTGATTCTCAGCCTTTAGCTGTAGCCTTACTGTCAGGTTGGCTGTTTGGTGAAATTATTGGTCTGTGGGGTGGCATAGGACTGGCAATTGGTATTGTGGGCATTAGTTTGATTGGGTTGCCCGATGCCTGGATTGTGAGCCTGCTCCATGGCAATGTGGCAACTGTGGAATTGAGTTGGCAGCATCTGTTTCAAAATGGGGAATGGCTGATGTTACTGGCGTCCCTGTCGATGGCTGTGGGAACGGTACTCATTGGCTTTATCTGTCGATATGCCGATCCGGTTGTGGCGACAGGTTGGCACATGATTTTAGGCGGATTACCCTTGTTTGCGCTGTCGGGGATGTGGGAATCTCAACAGTGGGTGAACATTGACTTAAGTGGTTGGATGGCACTGGCTTACTCAACAATATTTGGTAGTGCGATCGCCTACGGGTTATTCTTCTATTTTGCCTCTAAGGGGAATCTCACCAGTCTCAGCGCTTTGACGTTTCTGACTCCTGTGTTTGCCCTGCTATTTGGCAATCTGTTTTTAGGGGAAGTCTTGAGTTCCTTGCAATGGGTAGGCGTCAGTTTAACGTTAGTGAGTATCTATTTGATTAATCAGCGTCAGGAAATTGCTCAGGGATTAGCATCATTCCGCCAAGCCTGGACGACTGTCAATCAAACGGTTACCGCCGAACCCTTAACGACTAGCGATCGCATTATCCGCAGCTTGAAGGCGATGGGGTTAATTGCTTTACCGATCAAACTTCAGGATTCTGAAGTAGAAGGATTACCCCGCTAACCTATTTCAGCTTAAATAGCCATTGCCTCTCACATCAAAATCTTCGATTTGACATGAGAGGAATGGCATTTAATATAGGAGTACGTCACAAGTAAGGATCTGAGCTATCTTGGAGTGAGACTACAATAGGCAAACTATCATGGCAAACCCTTCAAGTTCCTAATTTCCCTATGACTTGCCATCGCTCCCCTGTGTTTCTAGCTGCCTATATGACCTGCCTGGGTGGGTTTATGGGCATTGGTTCTTTTGTGGGATTAAATCCTGCGATCGCCCATTCTTCGGTTAACCTATCCCAACCCCTAGTCCTCGCCCAATCCCCAAGTCCTAAAGGCATTGAGGAATTACCCCTGCAAGTGGGTAGTCGAGGTGAAACGGTGCAAGCCTTACAGACTCGACTGAAAAAGCTAGGCTACTATGAGGGCGATACTGATGGCGTCTATGGAGACACTACCCGGCTAGCCGTTATTGAATTTCAAGAGTCAATCGATCTCAACGCTGATGGTGTTGTTGGTTTAACAACATGGACTAAGCTGCAAGCAGCGGCGGCGGAAGTTCCTGAACCTGATAATTCTCCGGCGGAAGTAGAAAATGCTGAGGAGGACAACCAAAATGCTGAAAAAGCTCAATCCAACAGCCAGCGCAAGCAACTCTTGTGGATACTCGCCGGTTTGTCTGGAACCTTAGTCGTATTTGGTGGAGGCTTATTCTTTTTAATCAAGGTATTGGATAGTCCCAAAAAAGAGCAAGCCTCTGCCAAAGCCGAGGATTCTCTGCCCTCTTCCCCTCCAGAGGAACCGGAACCGCCCATGGTAATGTCGAGTAGCAATGGGCTAGAATCATCACCTGTCGCATCGGTTGATACCCCATCTCCTGCTTCTGAAGCCGATAAAAATGGATACAATCCTTCAGGATTAAGCGTAACTAACTCCCACCTGACTGAATCGTCATCCCCTGTTGAACCTTCACCTAGAACCTCACTGACTAAACCCAAGAATCGGCTAGCGAAAAAAAATGGGGTCAATCAGTTAATTAAAGACTTACAAGACTCTGATCCAGCCAAACGACGCAAAGCAATTTGGGAACTTGCACAGCGGGGGGATTCCAGGGCGGTACAACCGTTGGTGAATCTAATGCTAGAGTCTGATTCTCAACAGCGTAGCTTAATTGTAGAAGCGCTATCCCAAATTGGCATGAAGACACTCAAACCCATGAATCGGGCGTTAGCACTTTCCCTACAGGATGATAATCCCCAGGTACGTAAAAACGCGATTCGGGATGTGACCTTGATGTATGAATTAGTGGCACAAATCAGTCAGTTATTATCCTATGCCTTAGATGATCCGGAGGCTGATGTTCAGGAAACAGCGCGTTGGGCATTGAGTCAGCTAGAACGAATTCGCACACCTGCCACAGTGAATAGTTTACCCCCTTCCCATAGTCCCCTCAGTTTTTCGGAAAATCAGCTTAAAGAACCGCCCATGTTTGATTGACATCTCCTCTCCTTAAAAGAGAGAGGATTCTGAGCTGATGTTACGCGACAGCTTGAAAGACTGTCGCTTCACATTTCTCACGATATGATCGTCTCAAGTGAGAAAACAGGTCATATCGTTTCGGCAGTGCCAAGCTGCCCTTACCCACCTTGGCTAGGTTTATTCCTAGATGTGTGGCTACTTTCCTGATTATGTTTGATGCCCCGTTGCAGTCGGCATTAATCAATTGACCGCCAGATACCCGATAAAGTCCACGTTTCACTCTCGTCCCCGATGGTGTCCACCCTACGGGTTTTTCACCGTGCTTCGGTAATGAATCACCATCCAAGAATGATGCTTGGCTTGTATAAGCTTCCTCGGTCAGGGTTAGTACAATTCCGTATTCCGTGCAAAGCTGCTTGAGACGTTCAATCAGTCTGCCTGTGGGGATGGGCATGAAGTTTTGATTACCCCGTTTGCCCATCTTGGGACTGTTTTTCTGTCCCTCGTTCCACCCAATAACCAGATTGCCGATCCCGTCAGCTAAACACCGATTGATGATGAATCGTGCCGCCTTATTAATGGCATCCCTCATCTGGTTATTCCGCTTGCGCTGCACTCGGTCTAGGTTGCCATCCCAATGAAATTCGGGCTTACCCTGTTTGTACTTAGCGACTAAGCGGCAATACCCCTGATTCATTGACTTGAGCTTGCGCCCATCAATGATCAGACTCTTCCCTTGAGTTGATACTCCGGTTAACCAATTAGTGCCGCCGTGGTCAAATCCCCACGCTTGGGAATAATCCAGACTGGGGTTGACTTTGACGGGTTCTTTTCCGTCGTCTATCACCCAATCAATCCAAAACTCACCAAGCCAAGGACGAACCGTCACTTCTTTGACCCAATCTGAATCAATGAACTCTGGCAATGGCAACTCAACCTGAGTAATTAATTCAGGTTTAGATTCTTTGCTGATGGATGGGCGAAAACATCCATCTTTGTAAGTTAAAGCCTGTTTGGGAAAAGTTACCGCCGCCAAACCACCTTTTTTTCTGTAGCCAGGTAATGATGGACGGTTAACTTCACCCTGATAATAAGCATCAACTAAACCATTGTAACTCTTGATTGACTCACCTACAGACTTCAACGTTTGCTGTGCAGATTGAGCGGCTAGTGCTTTATAATGCGGGTTAAGTTTGAGCTGCTTGTCTAGCTCAGGGTAAGTCGTGCGACACCTGTAAAGCTTCCAGCCACACCGAAATTCATCGCTTCGCCAATAAAAAGCAAGAGCGTTGGACTGCTTTTCTCTCCACTGATAATAAGTCTGCCTAGTGTGATAAATTGCACAATTAATTAAGCTGTTAGCATTCTGGCACTGGTTCACCCAATAGGCTTTCTCCTCATCAGTAAAATTAGTTTTAATTGGAATAGTTTTATACAGTTTAATCACCTCATTTATTGTTTATTATGACTAGACGTTTTAACCCTTTTGAATACGGTCAAACCTTTATTAGACAATAGTTTTAGCGTCAATCCGCCCGGACTATGGATACTATGCCAAAACCGATCGCCAAAAATCTCTATTGCCACAACCTTGACAAACTGACTCTTTTACCCTGTGATTAATGATATCCTTTGTGTGTGCAACAGCTAAACCGCCCCGACTTTCAATTTTCCCTTTCCGTCACTTATCCCCATGAACCGACGCAAATTTTTACAATACGCTAGCCTTTTGACTGCTGCTGGACTTACTCCGATTGGGTTGCATGGTTGGGCGGCTAGAGGAATGGCTTCCACGACTACCAACAAGCGACTTATTGTCATATTCCTGCGCGGTGGTATCGATGGATTAAATGTGGTGGTTCCCTATCAAGACCCAGACTACTACGAAGCCAGACCCAGAATTGCTATTCCCCAACCCAAAGAAAAGGGAGGAGTGCTAGATTTAGATGGTCGTTTTGGCTTGCATCCCGCCTTAGCTGACCTGATGCCTTTATGGAAACAAGGGAGTTTAGCGTTTGTCCATGCTTGCGGATCACCGGATACCACTCGCTCTCATTTTGATGCTCAAAATTATATGGAAAGTGGAACTCCTGGCGATAAAACCACGTCCGATGGTTGGATGAATCGGCTGTTAGCAACTCTCCCTCAAGCAGGACCCACTCAAGCTGTTAATATCGGTTCGATGATCTCGCCTATTATGATGGGTAACAGTTCTGTGGCTAGTCTACCACCGGGAAATAAAGCCACCCGTTCTCTGTCAGTAGACCGTTCTCAACTCAATGCAGCCTTTGAACGCCTTTACCAGGGGAATGATCCGATTCATCTAGCTTATCAGGAAGGACAACAAGCGCGAGAAATTTTGCTGGCTACCCTGGCGGCTGAAATGCGGGAAGCTGACAACGGCGCACCCCCTCCAAATGGATTTGCTAAAGATACCCGGAATCTGGCGAGGCTAATGGTTGGAGATTCCCAGACTCAATTGGCATTCATGGCGTTAGGTGGCTGGGATACTCATATTAATCAGGGAAGTAGTCAGGGTCAGTTTGCCAATAAACTGAAATCTTTGGCACAAGGATTAGTGACTCTAGTCCAGGAATTAGGATCAGTCTATTCCGATACCGCGATCGCTATCTTATCTGAATTCGGTCGCACGGTGCAGGAAAATGGCAATGGCGGGACGGATCACGGACATGGTAACGTGATGTGGATTTTAGGGGGTGGGATTCGTGGTGGTAAAGTTTATGGGGAATGGTCCGGTTTGAGTGAATCGGCGTTATTTCAAGGACGAGACTTAGCCGTCACCACCGATTTTCGAGACGCGATCGCATCCATCTTAGAGCAACATATACAACTTAAGGCAAATCAAGTTGCTCAGGTTTTTCCTGGCTTTACCTCTAATCATCGTTTGCAGTCAGCCTGGAAATAAATTTCTGGCTGATAGCGAAACTCAGCTAAAGCTGACTAGAGGTTTTAACCTGATTTTAACAGGTTTTAGCTTTTAGCCGGAACTTGAGTCAGCCTGGAAATAAATTTCCGGCTGATAGCTAAAGTCAGCTAAAGCTGACTAGACATTTTAACCCGTTTTAACGGGTTTTAGCTTTTAGCCGGAACTTGAGTTCACGGCTATACTCCTAGACGGGTGGTGGTAAATGAGTAGTAGGTTGGGTTGAACAACGTGAAACCCAACCAGAATTTGTTGGGTCTCATCTCTCGGTTTAAATCAACTCATCTCTCGGTTTAAATCAATTTGACCGCTTTGAGACCAAAAAACAGGGCTAGGGCGACACCCGTAGCACCACCGAGGATTAAAAAGTAGGCAACAATTCCAGATCCAGACATTTACCGTTCTCTCAAAAACGTCTTACTTTAAACCATTAAATCATTAAGTGGGATAAAATACAGCCCACAGTTGCTTGGGGCAAATCAGATGAAGTCAGTGATTCGGGTTGAAGTACCACCGCAGTCTTACGATATTGCGATCGCGCCAGGAAGCTTGGATGATATCGGCGTCTGGATGAGTCGGCTGAAACTAGGGAAAAAGGTTCTCCTCGTCTCCAATCCCGCCATTTTTCGCCGCTACGGGGAACGGGCGATCGCGGCGCTGAAGTTAGTCGGCTATCAGGTGTCTCATTGTACCTTACCCGCAGGCGAACGGTACAAAACCCTCAAATCCATTCAAAAAATCCATGATGCTGCCCTCCAGAACCGCTTAGAACGGTCTTCCACCATGGTGGCATTAGGGGGAGGCGTAATTGGGGATATGACCGGGTTTGCGGCAGCTACCTGGTTACGGGGGATTAATGTGGTGCAAGTTCCCACCTCCCTGTTAGCTATGGTGGATGCCGCCATTGGCGGTAAGACAGGAGTCAACCATCCCCAAGGCAAAAACTTAATTGGTGCGTTTCACCAACCCCGCTTTGTGTTAATTGATCCGCAAGTCTTACAAACCTTACCCCCACGAGAATTACGGGCGGGAATGGCAGAGGTGATTAAATATGGCGTAATCTGGGATGCTGAATTATTTACTAAGTTGGAGAGTACAAAGCGTCTCGATCAACGGCGGTATTTAGAGGATGAATTATTGTCCTTTATTTTATCCCGTTCTTGCCAAGCCAAAGCCGATGTTGTTAGTCAGGATGAGAAAGAAGCCGGATTAAGGGCAATTTTAAATTATGGTCACACGATTGGTCATGCGGTCGAAAGTTTAACCGGGTATAAAGTGGTTAATCATGGCGAAGCGGTGGCAATTGGCATGGTTGCGGCGGGTCAAATTGCTGTAGAACTTCAGATGTGGACACCGCAGGAAGCGGAACGTCAAAAGGCGTTAATTGAGAAAGCCGGATTACCGACTCAGTTACCACCAGGATTGGATATTGATGCGATTATTGATACCTTGCAAACCGATAAGAAAGTCAAAGATGGCAAAGTGCGATTTATTTTGCCTACTGAAATCGGTCATGTCACCATAACCGATCAAGTTCCAGCCGATGTCATTCGCCAAGTTCTGAAGGATAAATTATGAATTCCCTATTCCCCATTCCCTATTCCCCATTCCCTAACCAATGACAAATGACCAATGACAAATGACGAATGACCAATGACGAATGACCAATGACAAATGACCAATGACAAATGACAAATGACCAATCACTAACGACGATAAAACCCTTGTTCCCTTGCCATAGAAAGCGCCATGTAGAGAATATTCTGTCGTTCAATGGCAGGAAAGCTAATCGTATAAATCATCTCATTTTGCTGCCACATCACCGTAGAGAAAGGGTAGGAGGGATTTTGCTGAGGTCCTTCAATCAGATATCCCGCCACAGTAGGCGTTAAAGTAATGCGATCGCCTAGGGTTTCATGGCGTTGGAGATCACGCCTCGCACTCGCCGACTGCTTGGGGTGTACCGAAAAGCTACCCAGTAAGCAGGAATTCGGACTGCGATCGCAGGTAAACAGACTTACCATATAACTTGGGGGGGCTTCCGAGGGAAAAACCCGGACGATCAGTTGGTTTGGATCAATATCCAACAGATCATTCACTCGTAACTCAGTGGGTAAGCGCATGGCTAACCCCACAGGCAAATTTTTTTGGATACGTCCCATAAACGGAATAAACACGGGTGCAGGTTGGGCTGCAACCGCTACCGCCAAACTGAAAACACCGAGGAACAGTGAGACTCCCCAGAAACAACGTTGCCAAATTCGGTAGAACACTTCACCTCAATCCAATTTTGAATGGCACTGAATTAAGCCCTGAACTAACGATGATAGCGGGTCGTTGACCCATTTTTATGAAGAAAATGTAAAGCTATCCTAAAATTGGTTAAGATCGTAACACAATGCCCCTGATCAGAAGCGGTAAACGCCTCATCAGCGTGAACTTGCACGTTGCCAAAATAGGAGAAACATGGTTAACCTCTCTTCCCCGCCCCTTTCCTGGAGCGCAACTTCTCCCTTGTTGCTATGTGATAAAACGTATTACCTTGGTGCTAACGTACCAATTGAATAGGGGAAACATTGTGAATTTTCTTTCCAAGCAGCACCTGAATAGCCAGGAAAGTGGAAGTCTGAATCGAAGTATAGACGTTAATTTTGGTAGCGACAGCCTTGACCAACGAGTAGGTTTAGGAACAGGCTTACCTACTTTGAGCAGACAAGGATTTGGTTGGGCTAACCTGAATAGTACACTAAAGCCCTTCTTTAAACAAGAGTTTCCTAATGTGTTTAAGCTATGCACACATTGTCCTATCTTGAAGCCAGGATAGGGTTTGCTCAACCAGACAACATCGATCACACTAGAGTCATCACATCCATGGCAAGGACGTAACACTCGTGCATCTAGCTTTGACAAGGGTAAGGAGTAGTTAAGTTAATGAACACGCTAGTATTGAGTAACACAACAGTCAACCTTGAGCAACTCTATCCAGATCGCCATATTGATGCGGCGGCTAAGGCAACATTTGACGATTTAACTCGGTTAGCGGCTAGCGTTGTCCAAACTCCGATCGCACTCATTAGTCTCTGTGATGCCAAAGGTCAGTGGTTGCCATCACAGGTGGGTTTAGACACCGATTCCACACCGCAATACTTAGAGTTTTGTCGCCAAATCCGCCAGGAGATAATAACAGAAAATAAGCCGTTATTAGTGGTTGAAGATACTCTAGCCTCTGATAAATTTCCAACAACTTCACTCCCGATCCGATTTTATGCCGCCGTTCCCTTAGTTACCCCTAACGATGAAACGGTGGGTATTTTATTAGTTATCGACCGAGTTCCGCGACAGTTGACGGTGCAACAAAAGGATGCCCTAGCCTCATTAAGCCGACAGGCGATCGCGCAGTTAGAATGGCAAAAGAAAGTAATTGACTTAGAATCCCAGGTTCATCAATGTCAACGGCTGGAAAAAGCCTTACAAACATCCCCACAGAACCTGATCGATATGAAAGTCGCGCTGGATCACTCGTCAATTGTCGCGATTACAGATTCTCACGGTAAGATCCGCTACGTTAACGATAAATTTTGCCAGATCTCTCAATATTCGAGGGATGAACTTTATGGCGCTAATCATCGTTTACTCAATTCTGGCTATCACTCACACCAGTTTTTTAAGGACTTGTGGGACACGATTTCTCAGGGCAAAATCTGGCGTGGCGATATTCAGGATCGCGCCAAAGACGGCAACCTCTATTGGGTGGATACGACGATCGTGCCGTTGGTTGATGACCAAAGTAATCCTTATGAATATATCTCAGTTTGTAAGGATATCACCGAACAAAAACAAGCCAAGATTGAACTGGATCGCTTTTTTAGCCTCTCACCTGATTTAATGGCGGTGATTGGTTTCGATGGTAGGTTTAAGCGAATTAATCCCGCCTTTGAAAAAACCTTAGCCTATAGCCAGGATAAACTTCTCTCTCAATCATTCCTCGATTTCGTACATCCTCATGATCACAGCGCTACATTAACCGCTTGGCAAACCCTTTTAAGCAGTCCGTCAGATATTTACTTTGAGCATCGTTATCGATGTCGAGATGGATCATATAAATGGCTGGCTTGGAACTGTTTACCTTTAGCCGAAGCAGGTGTCATCCATGCGATCGCCCGTGATATTACCAACACCAAGCAACGAAAAGCTAGTCTGCTAGAACGATCGCGTCTGTCTACCTTAGAAGCCGATATTGGCGCTGTTCTCGTGGGACAAAATGGCAGTCTAGGTGAAAGTCTTAAACGCTGTACCGAAGCCATGATCCGCCATCTAAACGCCTTGGGTGCTGGGATTTGGACAGTGGCGGGCATCACAGACGAGACGCAAATGCCCTTAGTCTTAGAATTGCAGGCGAATAGTGGTGAACAGTTACCCACACACCTATTCCCTCAACGCATCCTCACCAACCAAGGCTTAATCGCCAAAGTCGCCCAAACTCTCAAGCCGATTCATCGTCCGATCTTAACGCCGGGACATGACTTGTCCAACAAAACCTTTATCGGAATTTATCCCCTGATTGTTGAATCTCGTCTGGTTGGGTTTATTGCCCTACGAAGTTGCCAACCCTTCTCTAAAATTGTGCAAGGGGTATTAGGATGGGTAGCAAATGCGATCGCGGTAGCCATTGACCGGATTTGGGTACGCGAAGAACTCCTCAGTCGCCGGGAAGCCTTACTGTTTCAGTTAGCTAGCCAAATTCGCAATTCCCTAGAACTCGATACGATTCTAGACATAGCCGTCACGGAAATTCGGGGATTGCTGGAGGTTGACGGCTGTCACTTTTTGTGGTTAAAGTCCAACGCCGATCAACCCAGTTTAAGCGTTACCCACGAAGCACGAGATCCCAATTTACCCAGTTTATTAGGCGACTGTCTTCCCCCACAACTTACCCCCTTAGCGGACATTATTCACCGATTACATCCCCTGCGAATTGATGATGTCAGCCAAACCCAAAACTTAGCCCCCGAAACCCGATCGCTACTCGCTGACTGGGGAATTACCTCAGGATTAGTGTTACCGCTACAAACGAAAACCGGACAACTGGGGGCGATTATCTGTAGTCATTATCAGGGTTCGCGCCAATGGAGCGATCGCGAAGTTAAATTGCTGCAAGCTGTCGTGGATCAACTCGCGATCGCGATCGAACATGCGGAATTATTTGCCGAAACCCGGGCGGCGGCGCAAGCGGCTCAAACTCAGGCAAATCAATTAGAACAAGCATTACACGAATTGCGGCAAACCCAATCCCTGTTAATTCAGACCGAGAAAATGTCTACAATCGGTCAAATGGTAGCCGGAATCGCCCACGAAATCAATAATCCGGTTAATTTCATTACCGGAAATCTTAGTCATACGACGAACTATATTGGAGACTTATTACAACTCATCGAATGTTATCAACAGTACTATCCCAATCCGCTGCCAAATATTCAAAACTTTATTGAAGACATTGAGTTATCCTTCCTCATCGAAGACTTGCCGAAAATGCTCTCTTCAATGAAAATGGGAGCCGATCGGATTCAAGAAATCGTGATTTCCTTGCGGAATTTCTCGCGGCTCGATCAAGCCGAAATGAAGGCAGTTAATATTCATGAAGGCATTGATAGTACCTTATTGATTCTTCGCAACCGGATGAAACCTTGTGGGAATTCTCCAGGAATTACGCTGATCAAAGAATACGGGGAATTGCCTGCAGTTGCCTGTTATGCGGGTCAACTGAATCAAGTCTTTATGAATATTATTAGCAATGCCATTGACGCCTTTGATGCTTTAATTAAAGCCGAGGAAAGTGCCACAGAAAAGAGCCAATCAACCCTGAATCCAACGATTTGGATTAGCACCGAGGTTGTAGACAAGAATCAAGCGGTAATTCGGATTCGCGATAATGGACCCGGAATGAGCGAAACCGTGCGCGATCGCTTATTTGATCCCTTCTTTACTACAAAACCAGTGGGTAAGGGAACAGGGTTAGGCTTATCCATTAGTCACCAGATTGTGGTGGAAAAACATGGCGGTATTCTAAAATGTCATTCTGAACCGGGACAAGGAACAGAATTCTGGATTCAAATCCCAATCACTGATTGATGTTACTTGAACTTGAAGGGGTGACAAGCTCGCGTCAAAGGTAGGCAGGGTATGGGGTGTGGGGTGTGGGGTGTGGGGTGTGGGGTATGGGGTATGGGGTGTGGGGTGTGGGGTGTGGGGTATGGGATGTGGGGTATGGGGTGTGGGGTATGGGGTGTGGGGTATGGGGTATGGGGTGTGGGGTGTGGGGTGTGGGGTGTGGGAAAAATCTTAGAGAAACACAAAAACCCATAAGATGAGATAGGGTAAGGAGCGAGCGATCTCCAGGCGAGCCAACGAATAAACAATTTTGGTGACTCAATTTTGGTGACTCTCTGAGTAAAGTTCAACACCTCGACTCTGCGGCAATTGAGCCTATCGAAATTCGGTGTTGACGCTGAGCGGAGTCGAAGCGTCAATTTTTCCCGACACCCGACACCCTAAACCCGACACCCTAAACCCGACACCCTAAACCCGACACCCGACACCCGACACCCGACACCCGACACCCGACACCCGACACCCTAAACCCGACACCCTAAACCCGACACCCTAAACCCGACACCCGACACCCTAAACCCGACACCCTAAACCCGACACCCGACACCCGACACCCTAAACCCGACACCCGACACCCGACACCCTAAACCCATCAATCCTTAACTCTTCTCCCGAATCCACCACGATCGCACAAGTCGAATTTCACCATAACTATAATCCTCTCCCAACTCTTCCCGCAGGCTTCTCAGGGAGTTTGTCCCAACATTCTGAATCGCTTGCAAGATGGGCTTTTGCCGTTCTGCTGCTACTAATCGGTTTAAATCTATAGGCTGATTCTTCTCAATTAGCTCACTTAAGTGAGTAAGAATGGTGCTAGGAGCATAACCCCGTTTTTCCGCAATTTCCTCTATACTTAACCCTTGCTGATACAGTTGTAAGGTTACCATTTGGCTATTTGAAGGCAGAGGAACGGGTAACTTTTGCCCCTGACAAAACTCTCGAACTTCCGACACAAACCGCTCGCCGTACTGGGTCAACTTATGAGCCGTTACCCCCGATATTTGAGCAAACTCCTCCAGGGTTTTAGGTTTTATTTGAGCCATTAACTTAAGGCTAGAATCAGCGAAAATCACATAAGGGGGAATCGCTTGAGTATCCGCGATTTGTTTACGTAGTTTTCGCAGTCTCTCAAACAGCAATTCAATTTCCGCCGTTCTCGGATTAACATTGGATATAGCTTTTGCTACAGGGGTTTGAGTAATCGCAATATGCACAGAACGTTGTTTGCGAAGCACTTCCCAACTGCGTTTATTCAGCTTCAGTACCCGATACCCATCCGTCGTTTCATCCATTAACCCCTGATGCAAGAGCGATCGCGCCAGCATTTTCCAAGCGTCAATGCTTTTATCCCTGCCAATTCCATAAGTTGAGAGGAGGTGATGTCCATTCTGTTCTACCTTCTTTTTCCGGGAACCCCGCAGCACGTCAATAATATGAGTCATGCCAAATCGTTCCCGACAACGCGCCACACAGGACAAAAACTTTTGCGCTTCAATTGTCCAATCTTCAACGGGTTTAGGATGACAACAATTATCGCAGTTATCACAATTTCCCTTAAACCGTTCACCGAAATATCTCAATAAAATTGTGCGGCGACAATCGGTTCCTTCAGCGTAGTCGCGAATTTGCTGTAACTGTTGACGGGCAACGCGCTGTTCTCTCGGATCAGGTTTTTGATCAATCAGATAATCCAGTCTAGGCACATCACCGGGACTATAAAAGAGTGTACAATAGGCAGGTTCTCCATCTCGTCCTGCCCGTCCCGATTCTTGATAATACCCTTCTAAATTTCGGGGTAAATCGTAGTGAATCACAAAGCGGACATCGAGTTTATTAATTCCCATGCCAAAGGCAATAGTTGCCACAATCACTTGCACGTCATCGCGAATAAAACGATTTTGATTACTGGATCGGTCAATGTCACTCATTCCTGCATGATAAGGCAAGGCTGAAATGCCATCTTTTTGCAGCCGAAATGCTACTTCTTCAACACTGCGACGACTGAGACAATAGATAATTCCCGATCCTTTATGGGATTGAACTTTTTTGAAGAGTTGGTTATAGCTTTGGCGCTGTTTGGGTTGAATTTCGTAGTAAAGGTTGGGGCGATTAAAACTGGCAATATGGATACTCGGTTGACGGAGTGTAAGTTGTTGGACAATATCCTGCTGCACCCGCTTGGTAGCCGTAGCGGTAAGCGCCATCATGGGAATATCAGGATACCGTTGACGTAACTGTTTAATTTGCCGATATTCCGGGCGAAAATCATGTCCCCAGGCTGAGACACAATGCGCCTCATCAACCGCAAACGCCGAAATTCCCACCTGCGATCGCACTTGTTCTAAAAAGGGAGCAAATCGCTCTGCCAGTAAGCGTTCTGGGGCAACGTACAGCAGTTTAATCTTACCGTTGAGGATTGCCATTTCCCGCGATCGCACCGCATCCCAACTCAAGGTACTATTAAGAAATGTCGCCCCAATGCCGTTATCCACTAAGGCATCCACCTGATCTTGCATCAGCGCAATTAACGGCGACACCACCACCGTTAACCCTGGTTTAAGTAAAGCCGGGAGTTGGAAACACAGCGACTTACCGCCCCCCGTGGGCATAATAATCAGCAAATCACGGTTCTGAAGCGCTTCTTCAACGATTTGCTGCTGTCCTGGGCGGAAGGTAGTATATCCAAAAAACTGTTTGAGGGCGTCCCCCAAGGATTGCAACTGATACATGATGGATGCTGTGGGCGCTTTTGACTCAATCATTTTGACATCTCCTTGGTATTTTATACCACCCAGCGGGTATCCTCACGCCCTTAAAACTTCAAATCGCCCTGATCGGAGATATCAACCCTTGTTTGAAGCAGCCATGATTAAAGCAATGAGATATATTTTACAACAGAACTGGAAATATTATATGGTTGCCAGTGAACTGAGTGATGCCGATCAAACTATATTTAGTACAGCAATTGCTCCTCATGGCATTGCCATTGAACAAGATTCCCGCCTTGTAGATGGAACATACTTATATAACTACAAGCTGGATTTAGTCCCATTAGTCGAATCGGCTATTCAAGAATAATTAACTAAGAACCTCAAAGAATCGACAGGGGTAACTCTAGTTGCTTTTGACTTGGCTGTTCGTAATGCCATTCGGTTGTTGACAAAAAGTCTAGAATACTTTGAGCAATAGCCTTGGATGCTAAGTAAGGAACACCATTACCAATTGTTTTAAACATATTGGTCAGTGACATTTTATCGGGAAGGACAAAAGTTTTAGGTAAAGATTGTACAGCAAGCGCTTCAGCAACAGATAAGCGACGCGCTTTATAAGGATGCAAGTGGACTTCGTTATTCCCGTAACAAGCCGTAGGAGAGTAACGCCATCGGTGAAGACGTTTGTATGACTTTCTGGAATCATCTCCCTCCGCCACAGAAAGAAATCGCTTGAGACCAGCTCTTGGTTTAAAATGATGTTGAGCATTCGGATGGTTGAGGACATCGTTTTGCCTAAACCAATATTCAACCGTTAGTTCCTGAATAATCTGATTAGAGCAAGGCAAGTGAGAATTTTCCTGAAATGGATCAGTTGCAGCCCAAGGACAAGAAAAAACGGTCTGTTTCGGATATAAAATATAAGTCGTCCAGGGAAAAATTCCTTCAGGCATAAATTTTGCACTTTGCTCAACGGGGAGTTTTATATCTCTGATTAAGCTTTTACGAAATCCGAGCAGGATAATCCTCTCCCTATCTTGAGGAACACCGTATTCTATGGCATTGACTAGACGCTCTGTTAATAGATAGCCAGCCTGGTTTAGCTTTTCTTTAAGCTGTTCAAAAAAAAGGCGGTGTTTTTTCGTTTTCCACAATCCTTTAACATTCTCAAATAAAAAGAAATCCGGTTGATGTTGGCAAATTAATTCAACATAAGCAGCAGAAAGCTTACCATTATCACCGTCCTTACCTCGATTTTTTCCCCCAACTGAGAAATCCGGACAGGGAGGTCCGCCAAGAAAACCGACAATATCTTTAGATTTCCGAGCATCCTGGATTAAATACCAGAGACGTAGGGCTTGTTCCCCTTCTGTCAGTTGCTCAACATTTCCATTGTCGGCATAATGGTATCCATATTCAGGTAATGGCAGATTCAGAACTTGTCTAGAGTAACGGTAAGCCTCCATATAGGAGTGATTCATTTCATTGACATAAACGATATCAAAACCACTGGCTTCAAAGCCTAAATCGAGAAATCCAGTTCCAGCAAAGAAAGAGAATAGTTTTGGGCGAATGCTCATTGATCAATTCTAAAAGATAGGAATATTATACCACTTTAGATAATAAATAATCAGGTAATTAGGTGAGGGCGCAAGCCTTGCGCCCCTACAGTTGGATGTACTATTAAATCTTGAGAATCACTACATTTTTTTGTAAATAGGCTTTTACCGAACAGGCTAAAGCTTTTGCCAAAATGGGAGGAACAGCATTGCCAATTTGGTTACATTGACTTTCTTCAGTACCCTTGAATTCAAACCAATCCGGAAAACTTTGCAAACGCGCTCCTTCACGAACCGTTAACCGTCGTCTACGTCCATCGGGTAAACGGATACGCAACATATCACCTGTAGGAGCGCTTAAATTTCGGCAAGTAACGGTTCTCGACGGGGCGTCAAGGTGTAAATCTCTGGGTCTAATGCACTTAGAGGCTCTCTCGTATTTTTTGATATATTCATCCATACTGGGAGTGAGAAACTTAGCGTTTGAGGGTACAATTAAAGCGAATTCTCCCAGGGCTTCACCAACCGTATACGGTGAATTTTTATGGGTTTTGGAATGCCATTCCCATCTGCCTCGGTGAGCCACACAAAAAAGACGTTCTCTTCGCTGAGGAACACCATAATGTGCGGCGTTGAGGATATCCCATTCAACGATATATCCTAGTTCCCTGAGAGCGCTGACAATTTCTTCAAAATAGGTTTTATTGCGAAACAGCATTCCCCGCACGTTTTCAAATAACGCAAGCTGGGGGCGATAGGATTTCACCGCGTCAAGAAATATGGGGAAACCATCGCGACTGTCTTTGAGTCCCCGTTGATGTCCACCAACACTAAAGGGTTGACAGGGTGGACCACCAATGATGACATCGGCTCCATCGACTAAATCGGGTTGGCGTGTTAGCGTAGTCTGATAGCAGAAACCATGGAGGTTGTGCTGATAAGTGGTGCAGGCGTCTGCTAATTTTTCATAACCGATAGTTCTAAATCCTGCGGCTTCAAAACCTAGTGCTAGTCCCCCACAGCCAGCAAATAGATCAATCACCAAAGGTGCTGTCGCATCAATGGGGGGAAGTTGAAGTTCTTGAGAGAGGAAATCAAGATAGGGGAGTTGGTTTCGCATTCTCCTATTTTAGGACGCGATCGCACGCTTATCTTCTTCATACCTTAACCTTGAATTGATAGGTCAGCCTTTAGACGCAGCATAGACATCTCTACGACGACGGGTTTAGGTTTGGATAAGACAACATTCACAGCAGTGATAACAAAAAGTAAGAGAAGCCGCAGCAGTTGCCAATGCTGTTGAACCTAGGGCGGAGTCAGCATATTATGACAGGTAATGAAAGCTAAAGTAAAGAAATGGAAGGTAAACAGTTTATTCGCACGATGCGATTGCAAAACTTACTATCCTACGGAGATGAAGGTGAAGAAATCGCACTCCAACCCCTTAATGTGCTGATTGGTGCCAATGCATCTGGCAAGTCGAACTTAATTGAAGCCATTGGACTTCTGAAGGCAACTCCCACAGATTTAACTGCCCCAATTCGTAAAGGCGGAGGCGTCAGTGATTTACTTTGGAAAGGTCAAAAAGAAATTCCAATAGCTAAAATTGAGGTGACTATAGATTACCCAGAAGGACTGATGCCGCTTCGCTATCGCATGGGTTTGAGTGTAGTTGGTCAAAAACCAGAATTGGTCGATGAAGCAGTGGAGAATGAATGCTCCTACCCCGGTGAAGATGATGTCTATTTTTATTATCGCTATCAACAAGGTCGTCCAGTTTTAAACATTAAAAATCCATCTGATGGGCAAAGAAGTCAACGTTCGCTACGTCGAGACGATCTGATTCTCGATCAGTCTGTTTTATCTCAGAGGAAAGATCCAGATCAATATCCTGAACTTACCTATATAGGTAATCAATTTTCCCAGATTAGTCTATATCGTGACTGGCATATCGGACGAGATTCAGAACCGAGATTGCCACAGAAAGCTGACTTACCGGAACACCCTTTGTTAGAAGACGGGAGTAATCTCGGACTTGTTTTGAACAACTTACAGCACCAAGTAGGAAGTCGAGCAATTATCGATAAACTCAAAACATTTTACGAAGAAGCAGAAGAACTATCCGTAAAGATTTATGGCGGTACAGTTCAAATATTTATCCGCGAGGAGGGTTTAATTCAACCAATCCCTGCAACTCGTTTATCTGATGGTACACTGCGCTATCTATTTTTACTGGCTTTACTTCTTGACCCCACCCCACCGCCACTGATATGTATTGAAGAACCAGAGATTGGCTTACATCCAGACATGATGTCTACTATCGCTGATTTGTTAGTCGAAGCGTCTGAACGAACTCAGTTAATTGTTACAACGCATTCAGAGGCTTTAGTTTCCTCTCTTCCTCCTGAATCAGTTTTGGTGTGTGAGCGAGATTATCAAGGAACTCATCTACGCCGACTTAACCCTGAACGGTTGCAAAAGTGGCTAGAAAATTATTCTTTAGGTGAACTCTGGAGCATGGGTGAGATTGGAGGAACGCGATGGTAAAAGAGATTCGTATTTACATAGAAGGGGGTGGAGATGATCGGGATACAAAAAGGCAAATGCGGCAAGGATTTAGCGGGTTTATGAGAGATCTGGTGCAGATAGCGCGGAGCAAGCGAATCAAATGGGATATTATTGTCTGTGGTTCTCGTAATAATGCTTTTAGCTCTTTTAAAAATGCTATAGAAGATTATCCTGATGCTTTCAATGTCCTACTGGTTGACTCAGAGGGAACAGTAAAAAAACGACCTTGGGCGCATTTGAAATCTAGGGATAATTGGGATTCACCTAGCGTTGATGATACCCATTGCTATTTAATGGTTCAAGCAATGGAGGCTTGGTTCATTGCCGACATTGATGCCCTCAAAAAATTCTATGGGAAAGGATTTAAAGAAAATTCAATTCCTAGAAATCCCAATGTCGAGAAGATTGATAAGGATTCGTTAGAGCCAAGTTTAAAGCAAGCTACTCGCCATACATCCAAGGGTGAATACCAAAAGATACAACACGCTTCAAAGCTTTTAGGATTATTGGATGTTGCCAAAGTACGTCAAGCCGCACCGAATTGCGATCGCCTCTTTACCACTCTTGCCCAAATTATGGGAGAGACAATCTGAAAAGGTAGACTGTCAAAGCGTTGAAAATCGTAACTGAACATCAAATAGAATGACTCAAAAAATGGGAGGAAATTCATGGTTAATTCAGGTTGGGATGAGACAAGGCTCAAAGCCGCGATCGCAAAAGCAAGAGAAGCCGCAGACATTGCCAATGCTGTTGAACCGAGGGCGGAATCAGCATATTATGACCAGAGTCGCGATCGCGTGGTAATTAATTTGAAGAGTGGGGCGACGTTTAGCTTTCCCCCAACATTAGCGCAAGGGTTAGCCGATGCTTCTCCAGAGGATTTGGCTGAGGTTGAAGTGACGCCATCGGGGGATGGGTTGCACTGGGAGAAGCTGGATACGGATTTTAGTGTTCCGGCGCTTTTGGCTGGTGTGTTCGGCACGGCAGCGTGGATGGCTCAAGTTAAGATGAAGGTAAGTTAGGGCGCGATCGCTTTCCCCTGTCACTAACTCATTCTGCTATCAGGTTCGCCACTGATTGAGCCAGCGAACTTGTCCAATCCACTCCTCTGCTTGTGTTTCTGATAGCAACTGATCTAAAGCAGAAATTAGACTCGATAGTGTCCAACTGCTTTGTGCTGCTAAAACAATGCCACAATGTTGAGGATAGCGTTCAGCTAAAATCATAAAATCCCGGATATTGAACGTAAAAATACACCGTTCTTGTGCTGTTGCTCCCAGTAATTGAGCGTCATCACTGGCATCCAAAGGCATCCATTCGGTGGGTGTGCGTGTCACATCATGACCACGAGAAACTAAGGCATTATGGAGAGCTTTAGTTGATGTATCAGCATCCAGGTGCAGTTTCAGTTTAGACATGAGCGGCTTCTATGGCTTGTTCAGCCGCGATCGCACGCTCAATTTCTTCACGGTGGGCGTGGTAAAATACTAGGGCTTCATCGATTTGTTCTGCATTCAAGTCATACTCAGCGGCTATCTGATTTGAGGATAAACCCCATTGTTGAGCCGCAATGACTATTGTCTGGACTCGTAGATTAGTCCCACGCAAAATCGGTATAAGCTGACCGCTAGCACTGTTACGATAGGTAACATGAGCAAAGGTTGGCTCGTTACGTTGTCCTTTCAGAGAATTTACCTTTTCTGCGATCGCGTCTAAAATGAAGGCTTCCAGAGGAATACCTTGCTGAGAAGCCAAGTTTTCGGCTTGTTGCTTTAATTCATTGGGGAAGTTTAGCGAGTAAGATGTCATTGATTGCTATAACAGATACATTTCTAGACATATCCTATCAATTGAGTCAGGATTAGAGTTCATTGAGCGGGAAAAAATTGATGCGTTGCAGGATAACACCTATGTGTGTTGTGTGTCCAGAAAACCAGCTAGACTTGTACGACTCACTTCTATCGCCTGGTAATTAATTTGAAGAGTGGCGCGACGTTTAGCTTTCCCCCAGCATTAGCGCAAGGGTTAGCAGGTGCTTCTCCAGAGGATTTGGCTGAAGTTGAAGTGACGCCATCGGGGGATGGGTTGCACTGGGAGAAGCTGGATGCAGATTTTAGTGTTCCGGCGCTTTTGGCTGGTGTGTTCGGCACGGCAGCGTGGATGGCTCAGGTTAAGATGAAGGTGAGTTAGGGCGCGATCGCATTCCGCTATGCCAAGCAACAAAGGCGTGATTGTACTTCTATAGCAATCCTAAATAGGATGCAACAAGTGAACGGCTTGAAACCCATGTATAGCAAGGGTTTCAGTTTTGAAAATTGCCACAACCTAAATAGGATTGCTATATATCCCTTTGTCCCCGGTAAGTTTTAATTTAGACTATTAGCCCCAGAATAAAAAGATGGTCAGTAAACTCTAAGTTTGATGGAAATTGATAACACTGCTCCCCTAAAAATCTAGCAAGATGCCGAAGCCAAAATATTTTAGTCAAGACCCAAATCAGTTATCCTTATTCGACTGGTGCGATAACTCTCAAGAATCGCAGCCTTATTCTAAATTACCGGATGAATCTAAGAATATCGAAGCGTCACAGCAAGATTCCCTTTTGAAATCAGCAGATAAGCATAAGGATGTCGAGTCATTACAGTCAAATTTTCCTTCTCAATCAGAGAATAGTTCCAAGGATAATCGAACTGCCACAGCCAAATCCTCCTATAAATCAACCAGCAGATCGGTAGATACAGAAGGTCATTCTAAGGATAAGTGGCGTCTTTTTGTCCCTGACCGATTTGATATTCTTGAGAGACATGCTAAAGACCAACACGAATTAAAGACTATTATTGTGCCTGTGAAAGATGCCTTGGCTTACCTTGATGACACTTACGCTGATATGGTAGCTGCTGGTAGGGGAGCTTTTTGGGTGTTCAGAGGAGAGTCTGGCTCTGGAAAATCAACTTTTCTACATACAGTTAATTTATTTCGACCCCAAGCGGAAACTTTATCAATTCAATCTGATGAGCCAGTACCCCAAAAATTAACTGATTTGAGAAAGTTTGAGACAGGATTAAATAAACTCCGAATCATTGTTATTGAAGGAAGGGAAGCTCTCACCGACTTTTCCATAGAGCAGTTAGAAAAAGATCTCCATTCTATTAACAGCTTCATTCGCTCACGTTTTGGCGAACGAACTTTAATCGCATGGTCTTGTAATGCTGATGATTTACAGGAAAGACTTATTACCTTAGCTAAACGTATTGGAGCCGATTCTCTATTAGGTGTAGAAGATACCATCTATCGGTTTAAGGGACCACCACCCGATCAGTATATAGATATTGCAACCCGTACCATTGAAACCCTAAATGAGGGAGCTTCTTTAGTTGATTTAGGAATTTCAGAAGAGCGAGCTAAAGAACTGATTGATCAAGCTAAAACCATTGGTCATTATTTAGGGGTTTTGCGTAAGGAGCTTCTAAAAAATGAGAAAAATGTAGAAAAGCTGTTAGTTCAGGAAAAGTTCAAAATGTGGGTTGTGGTAATTGCAAGTAATAATCCTACACAAGAAGTAGCGGCGCTATCCCGCGTCCGCTCCCAAGCCGATATTTCTTGCTTGATGAATTCCACAAAAGCCAATATAGTTGAGGAACTACAAAAATATTCTGACAAAGTTGGCATTCTTGGAACCGTACTGGAAGCTAAGATAATTTATTTACCTATAACAACAGCACGCTCTCTTATTAGTAACTATGCTGATGATGAATTACGGGAAAAGATGAAACAAGCTGGAATGCAGACGAGCAAAGAGCGTAAGGCAACCGAGAGGCTTAGGAAAAGTGATCTAGCTAAAGCTTTTCTAGCAGAGCCTAGAGGTTCAAGTTCCAGTGGACGTCCCGGTAGTAGCAGTATAAAAGCTTTTGAAAAACTTTTAGCAATTGCTCAGAAGAACGATGAATTGTTAAACAGAGCTATTGGTAAAGCTCTAAAAGATGATGGCTTAGTCTCTTCTTTTACAACCGAGGCTGAACTTTGCGGAAGAATAAATCTTAGAAGTGATTTGCTCTGCTCCACAGATTCGGGATTAGTTCGATTGGAGTTGATGTGGGTAAAGTGGGGGTATCAGGCTGAAATAGCAAATTATGTACTCAAAAAACTTAAAAATTATGGTCTAGCTATTGGCTTGCTTGACTAGAAAAAGAATAGGCAAAATATCACTCTATAGATGACTGAAATCATTGCCGACTTCCAGTTTAATATCAGGAACTTTATGTAAAACCTGCTGAAATTTGTCCCAACGTCCCTGTTTAGCTTTTTCCTCGATATAGTCTTTCGTTATCCAAGCGGATAAAGCAATAGTCACTAATTGTTCAACAGAAATATTTTCTCGCTTGGCTAAAGCGGCAACTTGTTGATACAAGGCATCTGGAATTTTAGCGGTAAGATTCATTATTAAATTTCTCCCACTCCTATCATTTATTTTATAGCTGATACGTTTAACCAGGGCGGGTTTACCAACGTGAATTCCAAACGCCGCCACCGTTGTAGTCAAACCCGCCCCTACCATACCCTGTCACATTTCACGCCAATTAGTCTTACAAATACTCCCATCGGGCATCCTCGCCCCCTCGAAATTTACCTCACTCAAATCCGCTTTATCCAAATTCGCCCCCGTCAAATTCGCCTCCCTTAAATCCGCCCCACTCAAACTCGCCCCCACCAATTTCGCCCCCACTAACTCCGCCCCCCTTAAATCCGCATTCCCTAACTTCGCCCAACTCAAATCCGCCCCGCTTAACCGCGCCTGCTTCAAACTCGCCCCCACTAACTTCGCCTTGCGTAAACTCGCCCCACTCAAGTCAACTTCACTTAAATCCGCAATCACCAACTTTGCCCCATCTAACTGCGCCTGCTGTAAATTAGCCCCTCGCAACATCGCGCCAATTAAATTAGCATTCCGCAAATCCGCCCCCGCTAACTGCGCCCCCGCTAACTCCGCATTCTGAAAATTTCTCCCGCCACTCTGATAGCGCGATCGCACTTCCCCAACATCGGTTACACTAATCTCTCGCTGGGGCGGATGGCGAAAGGTAAAGGTAAAGGTATCCCCACTCTGCATCACCCGCCACATCTCCTCATACAAAGGATAAGAACCCACGCCACTCAATTTCACCCACCCTTTTGCCCGGGTTAATGCCACAAATAACTGATTCCGCAATTGTAGATTACTCTCATCTTTTGCCACATTATCCAACCCCACCACATACACCATATCTGCCTCATTTCCCTTCGCCCGATGGATACGAGACACAGTAACGCCGCCCTCACACCAAAACTTATTTGGATCACGGGTATCTTGATCAATGTGCAGCATATTACAATCCAGCGCACTGGGACGATAAATATCAATTCCCTGGGACATTAAAAACTCTGCCACCGCTGTTTCTAGTCGCATCGCTTCTAACCCTAACCCCAAAACAATCACCAGTATCTCGCGACTCGGTTTCAGCCCGTCATAGCGAAGATTGTAGAAAATATTATCGGCTAGGGCGGTTAATTCTTCCTGACGCGATCGATAAGCGATAAACTCAAATAAAGAACCCTGCCAAAGTTTTGATACCAGATTTGGTGAATGTTCTGGAGGGCGTCTTACAGTAATTTGTTGACCTGGACGAAACGTTCCAGTGACTTCATAGCCAATCGCTTGCCAATCCTCAATCCGGGTAATTCCGGTTAACATTCCCCCCCGTCGTAATAATCCCATGCCAATTCCATGGGCGGCGGTAAGAATTGCCCCTGGGGTACGATAACACCGATACATGGTTTCACTTTTTCTAATTCCGCCCCCATATTGTCCGGTGACTAAATGTCCTAAATCTTCCCCAAACAATTCACTCGCATTAGGAATATTCAAACTTTCTAAACTTTGCGCTTCATCATACGCCCAAATTAACCGCCGTTGTTCAGGTTGGGTGGGGTCAACTGGGCGTAAGGCTTGATATGCCATCCAGTAAAAGGGCTGTTTTCCTTCAAATTTAAGGTATTCATCAACAATTAAATCTTGACCTTCATCAATTAAAATAACATCGTATAATTTTGGAATCGCTGTCTCTTGTAAAAGATTGAGACAAACTTCAGCTAATGCCTGATGCGGTTGCTTGGTTTCTATATCGTTAACCGTAAGTGCTTTTACTCCTGTGTGTCGGCAAAGGGTACTATAAAATCCCGGTTGTTTTCTCCCTCCCCAAGCGTGGAGAACTTTTAATTTGCGATTTCGTTTGGCGTCGTATCTGATTTCGCCACTACTAAAGCGACGCAACCATTTATCCAGTTGGCTAATAATTCCGTGATAGAGGCTGCGGCTGAAGAAAACCAGGGCAATATCCCAGTCGGGATGCTTGAGATGAATATGGGCAGCTTTTTGACAGAGTAATACGGTTTTCCCGGAACCCGCTATCCCCCGAATCCGTTGGGGACCCGGAGGAATGGATTTGGCGATTTGTTCTTGGGCTAAATCGAATTCGGATAGGTGTTGGCGTACCTGGGCAAGAATACTACCACGGGTTTGTTGCGGTGTGCCATTAATGTTTTTTGGGATGGCATTTCTGTGTCCTTTCAGGTGTTGTTTTTTCCGAAAAACAGGTGTGCCACTAATCACCGCTTGCAGTAATTTCCACTGCTGGTTACTCAACGGGGTTCCTTTGATAATTGGAGAGGTTTGCTGAATCCGTTTGACGAGAAAACCTAACCCCCCAGCCCCCTTCCTACCCCCCTCGTTCCCCCCTCGAAGGGGGGATGGGGAAGGGGGAGCCGTAAGCCCCTCCAAATAAAAATTTATTCCGTTTTCTTCCCCTCGTAGGGGAGGGTTAGGGAGGGGTCTCTGAGGGGTCTGCTCTCTCGTCAATTGACTAACAACTTCATTCCAGGAAGAAATATTCTCTTTAAAGAGGATTGGCGGACAACTAGGAAGTTGGTAGAAGCCGCTTTGATACCATTCAGTTTCAGTAATTAAGGGAAGGCAAATTAACGCCCGTCCGGTTACTTTACGGCGCAATATCGGTTCGCGATCGCAGTACCCTAATAGGGAGAATAATTGATTTTCTGCTTGTTGGTAAGGGTTGCTGCTGGTGGTGTAATAGTTTTGGAACTCCCAGCGATGACCCGTAATCGCCAGAATTTGGTCAATCGTGACGGATTTAATCTCAATCACGATTAAACCCAGTTGGGCGTCTACAATCAGAATATCCGGTTCCTTGCGAGACTTACCCACCTTGGAAAATATGGGATAACGCCAATACCCGATACAGGTGCGATCGCGAAATGCGTTCTGAACGGCGTCCCAGGTTTTTTGTTCACCGCCTTCACCTCCTTTACCTAGCGGTTCGGTGGTAATAAATTTATTCGTCATTCGTTAAGGGAAAGGGAACAGGGAACAGGGAACAGGGAACAGGAACTTTAAATTCATAGTGCATAAACCTCCTTCTTTCTATGGATAGAGACTAAAGTTACACCTATTGATTGAGGAAATAATATCCGATAAACGATAAGATTTACTTATAAATAAAGTTTGACAGACTAATTTATCTCTAGCGTGTAAAAGGAGAGAACAATGGCTTTACATCAACACAAACGTGCGATCGGTATTTTTACCAACCGAGACGCGGTGACGCAAGCACTACAGGAACTCCACCTGGCTAATTTTCCCCTGGATCAGGTTACCGTGATTGCCAGAGAATTAGAAGAGGAGTCGCTTCACGATACGGATAGGAAGACTCGCAAGGGTAATGAAACGGGTAAACAGGCGGCGAATGGCGCTGTTGTCGGTGGTGTTATTGGACTGGTAACGGGCGTACTCGTCGGTGTGGGTGCTGCTTCGATTCCTCTGATTGGTCCAATCATGTTAGCCGATGCTTTGGGGACTGCTGTAGCCACAACCTTAGCCGGGACAGGAATTGGTGCGGTTGGTGGTGGACTTTTGGGCGCACTGATTGGATTAGGGATTCCCAAAAAACAGGCTAAAGCGTATCAAGAACGATTTTTACGGGGTGATTTTTTGGTCATTGTTGAAGGTACGGATGAGCAAATTCGTCAGGCAATTTCTCTACTTAAAGATGGAGGAATCGAAGAATTAGGAGTTTACAATGCGCCAGAGATGGATGGGATAAATACAGATTTCCCAGTTGCGGCTGTTGATGAGCCTCATGCTCAGATGGCTAGATCAACGGTTTATCGAGAACACGAACTGAATTGAGATGGATTGATATACATCTTTACTGATTATTTGCCGTCGAAGAGGACAGAAAAAATGAATAAATTTACACTCTTATGCTTGACAGGTGTTTTAGGTTTAGGGGTTTCCGCCTGTGGTGATGTAGCGAGAACCAGTACTAGCGCTCCCGATTCGATTAATCGAGTTGGTAATCCTCCAGACTTGGACACCGTGTTAGGAAATGAAAGCGATGCAACGAACCCCATCCGCCGAGCGCAAGCCAATTCTGATATTCGGGCGCGGGAGCAACGATACAATGTGTTTAGGGAGGGAGAGGAACGCTCTAATCGCAATGTCCAAAGTGAAGTGCGGAGTAAGTTAGAGGTTAACCTGCCAACCTCTCAACTAGCGATTCAGGCTAATCAGGGAATTGTTACGGTAACTGGATACGTGCAAACGCAAGAGAATTTGGAACGGATTGAACCTTTGGCGAGGGAAATTAGAGGGGTTCGGAATGTCAATGTCCAAGCTGAAGTAGGACCCAATTTACCGCCTTATAACAGTTAAATTTTCTGTTTTTTAACGAACAGGCAACAGGCAACAGATACAGCAGATTTCAGGTTTATGAGGTACAGCCTTAAGCAAGATCCCCGACTTCTTGAAGAAGTCGGGGATCTGTCTATGTAGGATTTGCTGCACAACTCCAAAACCCTTAGATATCAAAGCTTTGAGTAGCATGAACATTGGCTCATTTTCAAGGACATAAGGTAAAACCCTTTCATACCCTTGCACCGCTATCAGGGAAAATGTATCATTGCTCCCCCAGCTCCCCCTGCTTCCCCAGCTTCCCCTGCTCCCTACCCCACCAAAACACTTATTCAGCAGACTCTATGTACCTCAGAGTCCTCTACAAATGGTGGTTTTGGATATTAAATTTATCTCTATTGATAGATGAATACCTTACCCAATGTGTAGTAGATGTGGGAAGAAAGCACAAATCTAGCACCAAAGGCTGAATTTGTGCTGAAACAATCCTAAAAGAAAGCGAGAGAAACATGGCTGAAGACCAACACAACAGACACGCGCTTGGTGTATTCCCGACTCGTGAAGAAGCGGAAAAAGCGGTACAGGATTTGAAACGGGCAGATTTCCCTGAACAGCAAATTTCTGTCGTTGCTAAAGATGCAGGTAGGAATGAGGAACTTGCTGGTGTTGATGTGGAAAAAGGCAAAGGACATCAAGTCAGTAAAGGTACTAAAGCAGGTGCGGCGACTGGTGGAATTGGTGGCGTTGTTTTGGGCGCATTGGAAGCCCTGGGTATTACTACTTACGCGGCGTTTCTACTCCCTGGCGCTGGTCAGGTTTTAGCGTTTGGTACGGTTGCGGCTAATGCTTTCGCGACAGCCGTTGCTGGCGGTGCAGTTGGCGCAGTCGGTGGCGGTTTAGTTGGTGGTTTAGTCGGTTGGGGTGTTCCTGACGAGCAAGCTAAGGTTTATCACGATTTAGTGTCTAAAGGTGAGTATTTGATTATGGTAGAAGGAACCCCTGATCAAATTGGTTTTGCGGAAGCTATTCTTAGTCCGATGGGAATTCGTGAATGGAAAATTTATGAGGCTCCTCGAAATACCGCTTCTCGCTAGTTAGATGCCAAGAACTCAAGTTCTTGGCTAATAGCTTAAGTCGGTTAAAACCGACTGATATCATGTCCGGTCAAACACCCCTAATAAAAACGCCTGAAACTCTTGTTATTGCAGCATTGCAATTATGGGCAATCTTTGGGACATGATATGAAACAATATAATCTGGTTACACTAAGCGATACTTACTTTAAGTAGGTTTGTGGAAATCAACTCAACTTTATTAAGATTAAGTTCGTTTAATATTCCTCAAATCCTTGCGATGCCTGCCACCCTGTTGCCTATTGCCTATTCCCTATTGCCTCTCCCCACCACCAGACTCCCTGTAGCAGATCCTACATTAGAGTGTTTCGGGATCGATATTTAATTCTCGTAGTTTGGCGGCGTAGCGTTCCGCAAGTTCTTCGGGTGTCGGTACGAGTTTCGCTTCTGGGGTGAAGAAACGCAACTGGTTTTGATGAATTCCTAGAAATAAACCAAGCTGCTGACTCCACAATTGTCCTTGAGAATTCTGTTCGAGGGGTTGGTATTCTCCATCAACTAAATGAAATCCGGCAAATTCTAACGTATTTGGATCGAACCAAAAGTAATCGGGGGTACGAAAGGTGTCTTGATAGAGTTTTTTCTTAAATCCTTTGTCTGTATCAGCCGTTTTGGGAGAAAGGATTTCAATAATTACATTCGGATATTTACCATCTTCGTTCCAGACGACCCAGCTTTTGCGAGTTTTTCGTTCAGTATCGAGTACAACAAAAAAGTCGGGTCCCCGGAAGTGTTCCGATTTGCGTTGGCGGGGACTGTAATAGATGGTAAGGTTGCCAGCGACGTAGAAATCATTTCTATCTCGCCATAGCCACTTAAGACATTTGAGCAGAAGTAAGATTTGTTCTAGATGCAGTTCAGTTTCCAAGGGGGGTTCATCACTATAGAGGTCACTTGGGGGAAAGATAACATCTTGTGAGATATCTGGGGAAGGAGCAAGTTCTTGAATTTGGGACATGGCGCGTTAAAGGGAGAACAACAGATTACATTTTTATTTATTTTAGCTGGCATTTTTCAACGCAGGACATCTTTGAGCCAATCCACCAAACTTGCACCGCCAAACCAAACGGCTAGTAAAATAGAAATTGAGATAATTCCGCCCAGTAAACAAATAACTAATCCGCCTAAGCTAATTGCCCCATCATCTTCAATTAAGCCAAAACCTGTGACAAAAATACCGATCGCGGGTAAGGTATTGGTTCCAGGAATGGGAATCATCATCGAGATGGACATTAGCGAGATCGCCACCCCAATCACTACACGACCCGTTAGACTGGTACAGAGATAGGGTAGACGTGGACGTGCGATCGCTTCAATCTTCTTTAACCAGGGAGTCCCTCCTTTAACCAGTCCCTGCACTGTTTCTAGTTTCATCCTGCTATTCATCACTTTCTGGGGTAACCAGGGACGTTTGGCACCAATGATTAGCTGAAAGGCTAAGATCAGCATGACGATGCCAAAGGGGATCGAATAACCCGGTGCTGGAACGGGTAACGCCGAGGGAAGCGACAGGATCACAAACAAAAACCCAAAAATTCGCTCCCCGGCAAAAGACAGGATATCTGCCAGTCTCACCTGGGGCTGTCGATCTTCTTCAAAAAAATAACGTTGCAGTTCAACCGAAAGTCGAGCCATTTTCCTGAAACCTTTCGATAAAAATTGAGAATTTGCTGAATTATATCCCCGATTTCTGGAGATCCCCGACTTCTTAAAGAAGTCGGGGATCTTGTTTTGAGGATCAAGTCAGGCATGATACCACACCCGAAAAATTCCGAACTAGGTTCCTGATGTCCACGAGTTCATATACTCAACTTGCTCAGTGGTTAAGGTATCAAGTGAGATACCCATTGCCTGCAATTTCAGCCGTCCAATTTCCTTGTCAATCTCAGTTGGAATGGAATGTAGACCGGGTTCTAGTTTGCCCTTATTCTGCACCAGATATTCACACGCCAAAGCTTGGTTAGCAAAGCTCATATCCATCACCGCACTGGGGTGTCCTTCGGCTGCGGCTAGATTAATCAAACGCCCTTCACCCAATACGATAATAGATTTGCCGTTTTTCAGGAAATACTGTTGGGTAAAGTTGCGAACTTGCCGATATTCCGTGGATAACTCTGCCAAGGATTTCAGGTCAATTTCAATATCGAAGTGACCGGAGTTACACACCATTGCGCCATCTTTCATCACTTCAAAATGTTCTGGGCGAATGACGTGCTTGTTTCCGGTAACTGTGATAAACACATCACCATGGGAAGCGGCTTCAATCATCGGCATTACCCGGAAGCCATCCATGACGGCTTCAATGCCTTTAATCGGGTCAATTTCAGTAACAATGACATTTGCGCCCATGCCTCGTGCCCGCATTGCCGCACCTTTGCCACACCAACCATAACCCGCAATGACGATGGTTTTCCCAGCCAGCAGAATGTTGGTGGCGCGGATAATACCGTCGAGGGTGGATTGTCCGGTACCGTAACGGTTATCGAAGAAGTGCTTGGTATCAGCGTCATTCACGTTCATCGCGGGGAAGGTGAGAACTCCCTGATTGAACATTGCCTGCAAGCGGACAATTCCGGTGGTGGTTTCCTCGGTGGTGCCGATAATATCACCAATCTGGTTTTGCCGTTCCTTAACCAGAGTCGCCGTCACATCACTCCCATCATCAATAATCAGATTGGGTTTGTGATCTAGGGCAGTTTGAACGTGGCGATTATAGGTGGCGTTATCTTCCCCTTTGATGGCAAAGACAGGAATCCCGTAATCAGCGACTAAGCTAGCGGCGACATCATCCTGAGTAGACAGGGGATTACTGGCAATTAGCAACCCATCAGCCCCAGCATTTTTCAGCGCGATCGCTAAATGAGCAGTTTCGGTGGTAACGTGGCAACAAGCAACTAGGCGAATCCCTGCCAGAGGTTTATTTTGAGCAAAACGTTCCTGTATTTGCCGCAAAACGGGCATTTCTCGTCCCGCCCATTCGATGCGCTGTTTGCCTCCGGGGGCTAGGGATATGTCTTTGACTTCGTGTTTGAGCGCAGTAGATGTTGCTGTCATAGATTTGGTTGGTTTTATTTAATTTGCATTGTCATCTTACCTAACTTAGCCGATCTCCCATCAGTTATCGGTGGGGAGGGCGGGTTTTGTTGTTCCGTTATCGGTGGGGAGGGCGGGTTTCGTTGTTCCGTTATCGGTGACTAGCTGAATTGGTTCCCTAAACCCGCCCCTACAGATTCCCTAAACCCGCCCCTACAATTGTCCCTAAACCCGCCCCTACAATCAAATCCCCTGAGACAGCGACAAACCGACCACACATAAGGGTGGCATGAGGACAACCGCGATCGCAACCCCCGCTAAGGCATCACTGAGATGGGCGCAAATCTTGGCAAAACTACTGATCCCACCCGCCACCACTGCGATCCCCAAGTCCACTAAATTGGGCTGGGTGCGAGAAAGCACTTCTGAACCCTATTCTGGAATCCCAGCAATCCGTCCTGTCAGCCACGAGAGAACTAATGCTAAGATTGTCGCACCCGCGATCGCACCTAAATCGCGAGGGGCTACGGCTTCAACCTTCACGAAGTGGAGGTAAGCCGTAGGGGGAGAGCGGGAAATACTTCGGCTAAACGCCCGAAGTATTTCCAGTTATTTCCCGGGTGGTACAATGGTAGCCATGAAACAAGTCCTCACGATAGTCATAAAGCTTCAACCCTCCCCT
>NZ_JAVJQN010000160.1:0-19356 GCF_040218245.1 Coleofasciculus sp. E1-EBD-02
AGGAAAGACGGTTATGCCTATACATTCTGAATCTGGCAGTCTCACCCCCATCGAGGGGGATTCGCCTGCCTTGGGGGACTATTCCTCCCCACGTCTGAAGCCGGGGGCTTCTCGTCCCCCAAACCCCCTATTTTCGGTGAGTCATTGGTTTAAGCCAGGGTGGAAACCAAAGCGAGCAGTTGGACTTCGGGATATAGGGTGAACTGAACCCACTCAACCTCACTGAGTTCGGTTTCGAACTCAGCAACTGCCTCAAGTGAAAAGCCACCCACCCAAATGCTGTATGCAGCACCGAGCTTTAAGTTAGGAGCAATAATTGTGAGATTTCGCTGGCTACTGCTACTCTCCAGCTTTTTGAGTGTTTTTCTCTATACATCCGCCGCCGAAGCGCGTCAACTGCTGTTTTGGCGGTTTGACCGCGCTCAAAACCAGTTGGTCTTTACCACAGATGAGGGCGTTCAGCCGAGGGCGCAACTAATTGCGAATCCGACTCGGCTGGTGATTGATTTGCCCGGAATTCGACTGGGACGCCCGACGATGAATCAACAAGTGGGCGGTGCGATTCAAGAAATCCGAGTCGGACAATTTGAAAACCAAACCACTCGGATTGTGGTGGAATTAGCCCCAGGTTATACCCTAGACCCCCAACAGGTACAATTTAGAGGACTCTCGCCGACGCAGTGGACGGTGAATATCCCTGATCCACAACGGATATCAAGTTTACCCAGTCCGCCTCCCTCAGTCCGAACAGTTAACCCTGAGCGAAGTCGAAGGGTTCCCGATCGCCAATCTCCTCAACCGAGTTCACCCAGAACGGTGACGGTGGAAACATCGGCGACACAAGTGGATAGTTTCCAGGTGACTCGGAATGGATTTTTTATCCATACTGATGGTGGAGAACCGGATCAGATTAAGGTAAAGCGGAGTCGCGATCGCCGCCAGATTGAGATTGAGGTGGAGGGGTTAAACCTCTCCCGGAGTCTGGTTGAGCAAACGTTGGACGTGAATCGCTACGGCGTTAGCCAAATCCAATTCCAAAGGCTGAAAGATTCACCCCCCTTGACTCGGATCACCTTAAATGTTGACCGAGATAGTCCCGATTGGCAGGCATTATACAGCGATGTTGGCGGGTTGGTGATTATCCCTAGAGGAACCTCAGCATCCAGTTTAGAGAGTCGTTCTAATGCTTCGGGTAATGTCCTAGTCTCTTATCCTTCGCGATCGCAAACCTCGAATCGACGAGTCAGCATTAATCAACAAGCAACAATTCAGTCGGTTGAACTGGGAAACAATCAGACTCAACTCTTGATTGAAGCCGATCGCAATATCCAAGCCACCAGTCGTTGGGACGCCAATGAGAGGGCGTACCGGATTACGATCCCTAATGCCCAATTAACCGATCAGGTTAAAGGACCTCAACTGACTGCCAATAGTCCTCTATCACGGGTATTGCTGCGCCAGCAAGACTCTAACACTGTGGTAATTTTGGTGCAGCCAAGTTCGGGAACTCAGATTGGTAGCCTCAATCAAATTAGCGATCGCTTATTGGCGCTACCCCTACAAACCCGACGCGCCACAGTACCGCCCCGTGAATCGATTCCGGTACCGCCGCCAAGTCCATCCCCCACATCCCCAACCTCATTTCCCACGGTTCCCAATAGTCGAATTGTGGTGATGGTTGATCCGGGACATGGCGGGAAAGATCCGGGCGCTGTTGGTATTGGCGGATTACGGGAAAAGGACGTTATTTTACCCATTGCCCAAGAAGTGGCAGCATTATTAGAAAAACAGGGTGTGCAAGCCGTATTAACCCGCAATAGCGATTATTTCGTTGATTTAGCGCCCCGTGTGACCATGGCAGAGCGAGTCAATGCTAATCTATTTGTCAGCATTCATGCGAATGCCATCAGTCTCAGCCGCCCAGATGTGAATGGATTGGAAACTTATTATTTTTCCAGTGGGCAACGCCTTGCCCAGACGATTCACAATAACATTTTACAGACGGTTCCGGTACAGAATCGCGGTGTCCGACGCGCCCGGTTTTATGTACTCAGAAAAACCTCAATGCCAGCAGTTTTGGTGGAAGTGGGGTTTGTCACCGGTCGAGATGATTCGGCGAAATTAAACAATTCAACTCACCGTAGTCAACTAGCACAGGCGATCGCTCGTGGTATCCTTCAGTACATTCAGCAGAATTTTTAGCACAAGTGTTATCGGGGTTTTTAATCATCCCCTTTACTGAGTGGGAAAATTCTTTGACGAATGACAAATGACGAATGACAAATGACGACGAATGACAAATGACCCGATTTTGACCTTAAGGGGAGAAGCACAACACCGTCGTATTGGCGTATTCGATAGTGGTGTTGGCGGACTTACGGTTCTCAGGGAACTCTACCGACAACTTCCCCATGAATCGATTCTTTACTTTGCCGATACCGCCCGACTCCCTTATGGCACCCGTTCCGCCAGGGAAATCGTCCAGTTTGGGCGCGAGATTCTCACTTGGATGGTTGAGCAAGATGTGAAAATGGTGGTGCTGGCGTGTAACACCAGTGACGCCTTAGCCCTAGACACGTTACGCCGTGAGTTTCAACTGCCGATTCTGGGATTAATCTTGCCCGGATCTCGTGCAGCCGTCCAAGTCGGGCGTCGGATTGGCGTGATTGCTACCCCCGCGACGGCGGCGAGTAATGCCTATCGACGCGCTTTATTGGAAGTAGAATCCACGGTTCAAGTTTGGCAAGTCAGTTGTCCAGAGTTTGTCCCCTTAGTGGAACAGAATCGGTTATATGAACCCTATACCTCGGAAGTGGCGTCCCAGTACCTGACGCCGTTACTCCAGCAGCGAATTGATACATTGATTTATGGGTGTACTCATTATCCGTTGTTAGCGCCTGTATTGCGACAAATTTTACCCGCGTCTGTACAATTAATTGATCCGGCTGAACATGTGGTAGCGGCGGCGGCGCAAGAACTGGATTTAATGGGATTAAAAAATAGTTCACCACCGCTACCGACGCGATTTTGTGTCAGTGGTTGTCCGCAGCAGTTTGCTAAGTTGTCGGTACAGTGGTTGGGATGTACTCCAGTTGTGGAAAAAACCTATTTGCCAGATGTATCGCCTGTCTCTATGTCTGTAGAAGCGGTGGAATAAATCAGTGGCGTGCGTGGCACACCTTATTTGGTGGATTAGAATTGTAGGGGCGCATGGCGTGCGCCCAATTTCACCGCCAAATCTATCCCACCATTTTAGCTGTGTCAGTCCAGTAGTGGCGTGCGTGGCACACCTTATTTGATAAATTAACCATTAGCCGCGAAACCGTAGGGGCGCATAGACGTGCGCCCGATTCAATGGTCAAATCTATTCCACCATTTTAGCTGGATCAAAAGAAGGTATTAAGTCTATTGTAGGGGCGGGTTTAGCCGTTTAATCAAGTCAACCGTTAATTCAGGGCGGGTTTTGTTGATAGGTTAGCGGTAAATGCCAAAATTAAATTTCATTACCCGCCCCTACGAATGATTATTTATAAATTTGCTGTTGAATATCTGGCAGGAAAATGATTCTATCATTAACCATTAATCCAGGGCGGGTTTTGTTGAGCAGTTAGCGGTAAATGCCAAAATTAAATTTCATTACCCGCCCCTACGAATGATTATTTATCAATTTGCTGTTGAATATCTGGCAGGAAAATGATTCTATTGTCAACCGTTAATCCAGGGCGGGTTTTGTTGATAGGTTATCGGTAAATGCCAAAATTAAATCCCTAAACCCGCCCCTACGAATGATTATTTATAAATTTGCTGTTGAATATCTGGAACGAAAATGATTCTATCATTAACCATTAATCCAGGGCTAGTTTTGTTGATAGGTTAGCGGTAAATGCCAAAATTAAATTTCATTACCCGCCCCTACGAATGATTATTTATAAATTTGCTGTTGAATATCTGGAAGGGAAATGGTTATATTATCAACCATTAATCCAGGGCGGGTTTTGTTGCTAGGTTAGCGGTAAATGCCAAAATTAAATCCCTAAACCCGCCCCTACAAGAATATCTGGAAGGAAAAGGGTTCTATTGTTAACCGTTAATCCAGGGCGGGTTTTGTTGAGCAGTTAGCGGTAAATGCCAAAATTAAATCCCTAAACCCGCCCCGACAATTATCTAACGGTTTTATAATAAATAGTTAACCTAAGGTGGGTTTTGTCTAGAGGGGATCACCTTGACCAATGACCAATGACTATTTTCACCGTTTACGTTTATGGGCGAATCTGCTGATTCCTTTGGTCTTCGTTCAGCCGTTACCGGGATTGACGCAGACGCCAACGCCTTCTCCTTCTTCCCCACAACTCGCGGCGGAAAGGGAACAGTTACAGAATCAAAAGCTGAAGCAGGAAATCGAGAAACTGGAACAGGAAACCGTCAAAATTGAAAAAGAAGCGGCGAATCTGGATCAGGATTTTTGGGAGGAAAATTCCGCTTTGGTGACAACTATTGCGTCTCTGGCAAATGCGGTGACAGCAATTGTGGCGATTGTTGGTGCTTTTGTTACCATTGGTCGGCAATTGACGGAAATTCGCCGGGAGAAAAAACAACAACTGGATCAACAGTTTACGTCGATTGTGGAACGGTTGGGGAGTCAACAGTCGGAACTTAAGGCAAGTGCAACGGTTTCTCTGTTGACGTTTTTGGAACCGGGGTATGAGAAATACCGGGAACAGGTGTATTTAATTGTTCTGGCGAATTTGAAGTTGGATAATCAAGATCCGACAATTAATCGGTTGCTGGTGCAAGTGTTTGAACAGGCGATTGAGGTTTATTTAAAGCCAGAGTTGACGAAATTAACGGCAACGGAACGGAAGTTTCAATTGGATTTATCGGGGTGTTATATTAATGGGATTACTCTGGCGAATTTAAGTTTAACTCCAGCGAATTTGAGTGAGGCGCACCTGGAACGGGCGGTATTTCGGCAGACGCAACTCATCGGGGCGAGGCTGCAAAAGGCGAATTTGACGTATAGTTATATAGAAGCGGTGAATTTGGATCAGGCGAATCTGAAGGAGGCGGTGTTTAGTGATTATCATAACCGCAGTAAGTCTGATCCCAAAACTAAAATTATTGATTCTAGTTTTAATCAGGCAAATTTAATATCGGTGCAATTGAAACGGTCTACAGTGGTGAATACGACGTTTCGGGAGGCAAGGTTACAGGAAATTCATCTGGATGGAGCGAATTTGAGCGGGGTTTCTTTTGTCCGGGGGAATCTGAATACGGCGTTTTTTAAGGGGGCAAATTTGGAACGGGTGGATTTTGCTGAGGCGGATTTACAGAAGGCGAAGTTTCAAGGGGCGGTATTTGATGAGGCGACGCTGGAGAGTATTGCTAGGAATCCGAGTTGGATGAAGGCTGAGTTTGATGATGATATTACGCAACGGTTGAAGGATAGGATGCCAACTGGGGGGCAGAATTGAGAAGATGGCATTGTCGGTTAATTTCCCCAGGTTTTCCTGACGAATCCTTAACAATGCCACCTTCAGCGCGATTATTTTCGCACGTTTTGCTGTTTGTCCCCAGGTTGTCCTGACGACTTTAGCGTTGTGTCTATTATAGGGGCTGCTGAATAAGTCTTGTGGGGAGGGGAGGGAACAGGGAACAGGGAACGGGGAACAGTAAGGGTTTGAGACTTGTTTACATAAGTTAATCTCGTTAAGTTTATTTCCTCCAACCTACTTAGGTGGGGTACTTTAGCCCTCGTTCGTAGTTGAGGAACTTTAGGCTTATAATTTGTGCAGTGAACCCAAAATTAACCTTTAATTGGGTTGGGTAGAGGATATCGCAAAATTCAATCGGTTGATTTGATAGAGGAAAGGTAGGGGCACGGCATTGCCGTGCCCTTTTTTTTGTCTGATTTTCAGGTTACAGGGTGTGTACCCTGTTTACATTCAACTTGTTTTCCCAGCGAGTGGGAACTTGTTAGTGTATTCACGAAGGGTGATTGAAGCACGAGATGTTTACATTCAACTTGTTTTCCCAGCGAGTGGGAACAGAAGTTGTTGATGGTGCTCAGGCAGGAAAGTACATTGAGGTTTACATTCAACTTGTTTTCCCAGCGAGTGGGAACAACCGTGATTCACATCCCAAGCGGCACCAACCGCTTTGTCGTGTTTACATTCAACTTGTTTTCCCAGCGAGTGGGAACAGTTCGCTCAGGGAGCCTTACGGAGACTGGGTTTCAGCCGCCGAATCGACACCACTGATAAAATTATACGCCATCTGTCCAAAAATCGGAACCAACACACCCCTCAAACCCTTTCTCTGTAAGGCATCGACACCACTCCACGAAAACTATAGGGTTTCAGCGATTTAGCGACTGGTGTCGATTGGTCGATTTCACCGCTATCTTATTCACTTTTCAAGGTTCAGTTAGATTAGCGTTTAATCGAGATTATATCATTAATCGCCAGCCTGAGAAAACCGGTTTATCCTGCTTACTTTTGGTCAGGATTTGGAAAACCTCTCTCCATTCCCCCTTGCCCATTCTAATTTTTAGCGACTGGAGAAGGGCGGGTTTAATGTAGGGGCGGGTTTGACTACTATCATTCAGGGTTGCACCCAGATATAAATAAACCCGCCCCGAATAAGCTATGGGAGAAGGGCGGGTTTATTCAAGTTATCAGTTGGGTGCAAAATGTTATCTGTAAAACCATCCGTGTCAACTTAAGCGATAACCCTTACCCATTCTAATTGTTAGCCACCGGAGAGGGGCGGGTTTAGTTAGGTTGTCAGTTGGGTGCTCCCATGTTATCTGTAAAACCCGCCCCTACACCCCACGTTTTAAGAGATCTTCACCTTAATTTGACACCAATGCTGTAAAACCCGCCCCTACAATTGACTTGAATTAAATCGGGCGCACGTCGGTATTTTATTGGGCGCACGTCGGTGCGCCCCTACGTTTTTTGTGGGGGTTCGGTTTGAGTCAGTTGTGCGATCGCCTTTTCTAATTTATCCTGAATTGGGGAGATTAAACTGGCGGTATCTAAGGCGGTGAATGGGGAATCGGGTTCAGCGATAAAATTTAGACACCCTAAGACTCTGGCTTCCCAATCCATGCGGTTATCGGTATCCCAAGCCTCAAATACGTCTTGTTCCGATAAGCCAAACAGTTGATGGAAATACTGATTCCGTTTGTCAAATGTCACCTCGCCAAACCGCCAAATATCCTTATCCTTCTCTGAGTCAATGGTGCAGCAATAGTCTAAGAAACGATAAAGCTGTTTTCCGAACAGGTTAAAGCGATTTTTATTAGAAAACTCAATATAAGGAGCGCCATATTTATTGAATTGGATTTTATCCTTATACTTGGCATCGGCAAACAAGCGAATTAAACCCTCCACCGCCCGAAAACTATGAAAAAACGCTTCAACCGTATTCCCTTGGTCAAGTCGTACTACTCCTAAATACGCTGCTTCATACCCTGTCCACCACCAGTTACACTTCTGAGTGCGTTCCTGAAGCTTTTGCACCAATTGACTATCGGGATACTGTAACACCGTCTGAGCAAACTGATCAAACTTCGCCGAATTCCAGAGAATCGCCGCGTCTAATAAAATTGCTACGTCTGAGGTTAAATAGGGAGCCAATATCGCTTTCACACCGGAATAATCATAGCGTTCTAGTAATGTTTTTGCCTCTTGTTGGCGAATCCCGCGTAGGTAGGTTGAGCAAGGGAGAATTTGAGTTAATGTTTCATCCCATTCACTACAGACTAAAAATTTAACCCCTTCTCCAAACCGTAATAAGGTTTCAAATTGAACCGCTGAAGAAATGGCTGGAGTGCTGGCTTGATGACTGACATAAATTGTTTTACTCTCGGCTTCCTGATTCTCCGGTTCCTCCAACTGGAGAGAACCTAATTTTTCCCGTACTAGGGTTAAAACATAATCCCAATCATCTAATCCTGGATCATTTGATTTCGGCGCTAGGTTAATCCATTCACAGGGGGTGTTAGGAAACTTATCCGCCGCCTGAAAATATCGGGCTAAAATGGGCTGTAATTTATGGGTATCTTGCCAATAAGGACAGGTGATTTTGCGCTGGGTGTAATTATCGGAGAAAATCTGGGATTGATCGGTTAATAGGACGATAATTTGATCTAACTGATCGGTTTCTGCTTTTAACCGTTCCACAAATGTATCTAACAGGGGAAAAGTTAAATACGAAAAAATCTGTTCCTGTATCTGGGGGGAATGATACTGATAAACCGTTCCCAATACCCTCGGTTCGATCCGATAAAGTTGATTGACATAATTATAGGTTTGCTTGAGTTCAAATTTAATATCATGGCATTCGCTGAGAATATTATCTTCATACCAATCAGTCCACTTTTTATTACTGTACTGGTTTTTCCCTCGTCCCTTTTCTTTACTAATTTTGTCACTGTCTAATTGCACATCACTACTGCCAATCGTAACTATCCAAATTGCCATTATTTTTTTCCTCCCCACAATAATTCAAATCCCTCTGGCTTTTGCTGAAGAAACGCGAGAAACTGCTTAAATTCCGGTGACTCGTCCGGAAACAGAGTTAACAACTCAATAAACCGATTCGTCGATATCGGTTCAAGTTTTCCCTCTTTCTTAATCCAGAGGCGTTTCGGTGGGTACATTCGATGCCACAAGCGACCAATTTGACCCAGTTCTCCGGTTACCGATGTCCGTCTAATACTTTTGTCTTTTTCGCCGCGAACAATACCTTTTTGATAGGGTTTATGTAACCAATCAATCGCCACACATTCATCTCGATTTTTTGCCCATCGTCCCCACACCTGGACGCGAGAGGGATGCCAGGATTCGCGCCAATTGGCAGGATGATTGGGAGTGGGGATTTTTCCTTGTAGTTTCATCCAGGTTTTCGCTGTGTCTAAGACAGAATTAATAAACTTGCTGATTGTTTTAGGACTCCGGACGCGAAAGGCATTTTTGCGGTCAATTTCTCCCGCCCATTGCCAATGACAACCAATTAACTTTTCATACTCATCATCGGGATAAAATAAGCGATGATCTGCCCGTCGCCAAGACTTCCCAAATCCACCAAATACCATGGCAAACCAGATTAAATCCGTGACCAGGTTTTGTAAAGCGGCGTGTTGATCATCAGGGAGGGGGCGAGTTAATGACCAAATCATCTCTCCTTCCACATTATAGGTGGGCTGTTTATACCCATTTTGACCAAATGTCCCTAACCGTAACTCCTCGGTTTCAAACCCTAATTTTAAGAGTCCGACGGTTCCCTTTCCTTGCACGCCACCAAACAATTGTTCCACTAAGGCTTCCGCTGTTTTATCATTGGTTAAGCCCCCAAATAGGCGTAACGCATGACCCCGTAAACTGGCGCGAAAGATAGTAGGACGGAATTCTCCTGTCCCATCAATTAACTTAGCCGCTTGTCCTTGTCCCTTGACCCGAACCTGATATAAAATTGAAGTAGAATCTGTCTCAACCTGTCCATATCCCGCACTAACTCGGGTTCCTAAACCCGCCGCGATCGTGTCGTGCCAAATCTGCCAGATTTCTTGCCATTGTTCGGTAGATAGGGGTTTACTACTAGAGATACTAAATCGTAAGCTTGGTTGAACTAAAGACACTAACGCATAAGCACTTTCTCCTCTTAATAGATGCTTCCCTCTAGTATTTGGGGTTTTCACTTGCCATCCTTGCTGGGGATGGACTAAATCGACTAAGTTTTCTGTCCAATCATTAATCGGATAAGCGCCTTGAAAGCGGAGGATTCCTGGGGTGATATTGGTTTCATCGCCACAGTAAAGATTGCAGCGATTCGGGGGAATTGTTCCTGCTTGTTCGGCTTGTTCACAGGCTTGGCGGAATGCCCCTTTCATGCTACTACCGGGATAAAAGGGAATGCCATAACCCCCAATAACGGGGCGAATCATACCATCATCTTGTCCGCCATTGGTGACGAATCGCCAGCGGATTTGATAGGTTTGGGTTTGGTAAGTGTCGTTTTGACTATCGTCTTGATTGGTGAGGGGAATAAATTCGGCTTTTTCAATCCATTCTTCTGCCCAATATTGGACATCTTGTTTTTCCCCGTCTTTTTCCTTATGGGGGTCAATGTAGTGGAGTTGGCTGCGTCCCCGGATTTGGGCGCGGAACATCATTGGGACTTTTTTGTAGGCGTTGGGGATGGGGTTCATGATTTGGTCAAGTGGCGTTTTACCTGATGGGGGAAATCGTAGGGGCGCACCGACGTGCACCCTAAAAATGCGCGGTTTATTCTATACTAGACTAACATTGGTTCACCCTCTTCCCCTAACCCCTTCTCCCATCAAGGGAGAAGGGGAACCGGAATAATTTATGATACAAAAGATAGCTGGTTATCTTTTCTTGCTCCCTTCTCCCCAAGGTGGGAGAGGGGTTGGGGGTAAGGGGGAATATTGCTAACGTTAACACCGATAACTGATGTGTAAAATGTACAATTGATTCCCCAAATTTAGCGTTATCCATGGTGCGTTACGATTGATAATTTGGGAACGGATACGTTATCATTAATTTACTTGCTAATTTTGTATCGTTGTGCCCACCAAACAATGCAATCACACAGTTGAGTTAAAACCGCGATCGCGACTCGTTGATCCTCAATAGAGAGTTGCCATAATTTCTCAGACATGGCTTGAATTTCGTTGACTTGGTTAGGATTTACCGGGTCATTAGGAATGATTACTCCGGCTTTTTTCATCAGGTTGTGTAATGCATCCCAGGTGTCTTTCCAATAATGGGATTTGCTGTCTTCTCTCCCTTGCAGTCGCAAATGTTCTCCCCAAAATCGTTCTAATCCATAGGCGACTGCTAGCCGCATTTTATGGGATTGATTTAGGGATTGGGGATCGCGTCTGCGGGCGTCTAGGACTAATTTTTGGGCGATGTGATCCAGTTCGTAAGATTGCCAAGCCATGGTTGATTTGTCCTTTGTCCTTTGTCCTTTGTCATTTGTCATTTGTCATTTGTCATTTGTCATTTGTCATTTGTCATTTGTCCTTTGTCATTGGTCATTTGTCAGGGTTTTTCTGCTGAATGAATACCCGACAGCGACCAAATCCAATTGATTCTAATCCGCCAAAATATAATTCTAAGCATCTCTCCTCCTCAAAGGGTTTCCACCCGGTTCTCTTCTGGGCGATGGGGAAGACTAAGACGCTGGCTTCGGGTAAGGCTTCTACATTGAATAAATTTTCAACTTTTTTCATCTCGTCTAAGAGTTTTACCCGACTTTGACGATATAATGCCATATCATGCACCATCGGGGAATTGTCTTTTTGATACCCTTAATTGTGACTTCAACCTCTGACACCTCCGCATCAGGAATCTCTACATCCGCCGCCTTGAGGTGTGACTCTAACCATTCTTGACGTTTGAGTCGCATATCTGCCCGAAATCGTCCCCGAATCGAACTTCCGGGAATGATTCCAGTTTGGATCATTTGATCTCGAAAAATTAGATTCAAATTCCCCGTTTCTTCGCCAGCGGTTGCGCCGACATGGAGGGGGGCGAGGGTTTTAATTATGCCGTAGCCTTGGTGGTACATGGGGGTAATCCTTTGATATCAATGGGTAAACATAAGCCACATCCTAAATGCTTGAGGGGGAATCCTTCTTTGGGAAACCATTCATCAGGAAAATCCCACCAGGTCAGATTTAGGGGGTGTTTGAACACGTAGACGCTTCCCGGAGGAACGGCGTAGCGTCCCCGACTTAAGCGTCCTGTTTTACTCGAATCATAGTCCTGTTTCTCGGCGTCTTTGGGGTGGGATTCACCGATACGATAACGGTAAGGAATCGGTCTATCGGTGAGCATTTTTAGTCCCTGATGGGGAAAGCTGGGATGGTGGGGATAGCGATAGGAGAGTTTATTTGACCCCCAAACGCCGGGGGTAATCAGGGCAAAGGCATGGTGAATCTTTTGGCGCAAGAGTTTATTGATTTTGTGGGTTTCTGAGAGGGTATGCGTCTGAATATCGACTAAATGTCCTTCCCCGCCCAACCGATACCAGCCGCTAGGGAGTTCATAGTTTGCCAGGTAGATTAAGCAATAGTTTTGATCCAGTTGTACGGCATTTTCTAAGAAGAGTCCATCTTGGTTAACGACGTGACGTTCTTGCTGTTTCAGTTGCGGATGTAAAAAGGGGATAAACTCCCAGGGGGCTGTCTTAACGGCTTGACGTTCTCTAAGTTCGTCGGCGGGTAAGTTCCAGCTATAAATCGATTGCCAGGTATAATCAGGATTGAGGTCTTTGTTATCCCGATGCCATCGATACTGACTGAGAATCCAGTTGGTTTTATCGGTGTCACTGGCGGCTGATGAGGGGATTTTTTTCTTGACAAAATACCATTCATCGTCCTCTTTTTCGGCGACGACTTGATGCCAAGGAATCGGCACATAAAAGTCTTTGGGGTCATTCCGTTCTGCCCAAAAAGCACCCACGACAACCAGAGTATTGCTTAAGTCTTTATGATTGGTAAACTGATGTTCCTGATTAGCATGAAAAAATAATCCCGCCATCGTCGCCGCATCCGGGGGGAATTTTGTTCCCGATCGCCCGACGAGGTTCTCTGGTGATAGAAAGGCACCAGCACTACCATACATGAAGCCTAATGGCTTGACGGCGATTAAGTATTTGAAGGAGTTGTCTGACATAATTGCCACCCTACTTGAATCAAGTCGTTAATCCAATTAACGATAACGATATTGGTGTTATCGCCAGCAATATCACTCCATTTATTCTCCTGGTTAAAGGTTTCTCCCGCCTGATTAAAATACAGGTCAAAAATCGCCAAGGCGATATTTTTGCGAATCGGCATTCCCTGCATTTCCTTTAAGCGAATCCCATGACGGGTTTTTAACTGCGCCCAATCACTATAAATATGGTTCCAATTGGGTTCCTCTCCCCAGGATTTGCCGTCGCGATCGCGATACTGGGTGAGAATGGGTAAATTGTCCCAGGGACAAGTCCATTGGACATATTGACCGCTATTAAACACCACCCGAATCGTCAGGCGATCGCGTCCTTGATTTTTTGCCCGTTGTTCGGCTTCTCGACAATGTTGTAAAATATCTCGTTGGGGAACTTGATGTCCTGCCCAAACGAAGCCAACGCTATAGGTAAAGTCCAGATTTAACTGCTGTTTAATCTGCTGTTGTTGCTGTTGCCAATGCTGTTCTAATGTTAATAACCACTGCAAGGCTTCAATCGGTTTAACCTTTTCCGGTGGCGTGGCTGGTTCGGATTCAGGGCTGTATAAAACACCGAGAAAGTCATCGCCTCCGGCATAAATGACTCGTCCTTTTCCCTGGGAAAATAAGTCAGATTTTTTCTGAAAGTCTTGTCCCCATTCTCGGATTAAATGGGTAAATTGTTGCAGATTCGTTGCATCAGGAGGGAGATTTTCCACCGGAGGGAGACGTTCCACGGTCACGTCTCTATCAGGTTCATCAGGGCGACTTGCCAGATGTTTTAATTTATCGCCCACTTTGTCACCATCCCCCATAAACCAACCCGTCCAATATCCGGGGTTGCGAATAATATCCTTAAATTCGGGGTCATCGGGTTTGGCTTTGAGTCTATCGAGTCCAATTGTATCGGCGAGTTTATCGTAGGTAACTAATCGCTTCACTAATTCCGGAATACTTAACCGTTCATTGGGGGCAATATAGCGACCAATTTGATCAGGTTGGGATTGTCGTTCTCTCAACTCTGCCAGAGATAGACTCGATTGTCCCACCCGATAATCCGGGTTATCTAGTAGCCAAGACAAGCGCCGATAAAATAGTTCCATCTCCTCTCGTTCCGATGGGCTGAGTGTATGACCCGGATTAGAATTAAACTTCCCCAATTGATGCCACGCGATCGCATCGGTTCCGGTTAAACTGGAACTTTCCCCCATCCAGTTAATCGCAATCCAATCACGCTTGAGTTTGCGGGTTTCCAAGTCATCCATGGCGGCTTGTACGGAGTCACCATAACCCCAAAACACTTCCCAGGTATAACTTCCCCAGCGTTCCCATTCTCCCTTCTGATGTCCTTTATCGGCTTCTGTTTGTGACCAAAAATACTGATTTTTGGGGATACCTAGGTTATCTTCGATCCACTCTCGGCAGATCGTGAGTATCGTTTGCCATTCGCTTAGTAGAGTCGTTTTGACTAAATTGCGGTCAAATTTCCCTTGTACCAGAATCCGATTCGGCATTCCTTTGGCGACATGGGGTAATCCGGGGGAGATAACCGTGAGGTTTAAGGATTCTGCCTTTTGCACCAGTTTAGAACTTAAAAAGGATAAAATCAGCGATGAGCCATACAAGTCTCGCAGTTTGCGGGATTTTTCGATAAAGCCTTGTACGGGGGCAAAGCTGGCGGCGGTGTAGTCAGACACGGTGGATTTCCTTTGGGTTTGGGTGTCTAGACTGTACTGTAGCAATTGTTCGGGATGTGAGGCTAGGAATTAAACATAATGTAGAGACGTTGCATGCAACGTCTCTACAGGGTTTTTGCGATTTGACCAAAAAGAAGGTAGCGTTCCCCGGATTTGGTATTACTCAGTAGCAAAAGGGGAACGGTTTCCATTCAACTTGTTTTCCCAGCGAGTGGGAAGTTTTCAAAACTACAACAAGGGTGGAAGGGGATTAAACGTTTCCATTCAACTTGTTTTCCCAGCGAGTGGGAAGTCTACCGCTTCTACCGTTTTTCTGGTAGGACTGGCGTTTCCATTCAACTTGTTTTCCCAGCGAGTGGGAAGCAGTTGGGAGGCTGCCAACAATCCCGTTGGTAGTACGTTTCCATTCAACTTGTTTTCCCAGCGAGTGGGAAGGTAACATAAAGGTTACCGCTAGAGTGTCCAATAATGAGGTTTCCATTCAACTTGTTTTCCCAGCGAGTGGGAAGAGTTCGCTCAGGACGCCTTACCCAGACTGGGTTTCAGCCCCCGAATCGACGCATCTCCAAAAACTATACCATATCCAGCCAAAAATCGCCGCCAACACATCCCTCAAATCCTTATCCTGTAAAGCATCGACGCATCTCAACGAAAAATATAGGGTTTGAGCGATTGGGCGAGATGCGTCGATTGGTCAAATTCACCGCAATTTTTCAACCGCCCCCAGCTAAAAAACCTGAGTCAGGGCGGGTTTAATTACTTAGGGTTGCAACCGACAAGATAGTCGTGAAACCCGCCCCTACACAATTCTATTCGATCGCCTGTTGCAACCTAGCCTTATTAACCGAATAGGATAGAGTCTCCAGTGTTTCCAGATTCGTCGCCAACACCGTCTCCACCGTAGCCCCCCAGAAACCACTGACAACTTTACGCCAAGCCTGACGCTGTGGGGAGTGGACATCCAGCTTACACCATTGTGCGATCGCATCAGATAGAATTTCTATTTGATCCGGTAAAGGTTTGATTAACTCCACCAACTCCGCTAAATCTTGGGTCGAAAAAAGCGAACGGTGATGATTTAACAGTTCAATAAACGCAGCAACATTGTGTTGAAAAAATGAATCTGCCGCTGATTGAACAACATTCAGAGGTAAATCTAATCCCTCAGCAATCATCTCCAAACTCGCACCCAATTTCATCATCCGAGGGATAGCCTCTAACTTGGCTTTTAGTTTACCTTTCTGTCTGCCTTCATTTAACCCTTCTTGCTTGGCTTCCTGATAAACCCTAGTGTTTCTGAGTCCACTTATTTCTAACATGGCTTCTATCTCCTCCCGGCTTTTTTGCTGTAATTTCTCAACGATGATAGTTTCTATTAAATCAATCAGGTTTTCTTTTGCCAGTTGCTTAATTTCACGAGAGGTAAATTCATAACTTGCCCCTTGTTCTGGCGCTTGATTAATCAGTTCAAAGAAGATACTGGGAAACTCCTGAAACAAGCTATAAAAAATCGTGTCCGTTTTCACCTTTTCCTAGGGACCTTCAGCACAGAGTTGACACCTGATACTGTGCCACCCCAGAAGCAGAAAATTCCTACAGCAACTATCTTGACAAATTGAACAGCTTATGAGTCATCGAGAACCAACAGGCGATCGCTAATTAGAATTCTCTCCTGAAATCGCCTGCTGTAAGATAGCTTTATTCACCGAAAGCTCAAAGGTTTCCAGCGTTTCCAGATTTTGAGCCAACCATTCCTCCACCGTCGCCGCCACCTTACCAGAGAGACAATCCCGCCAAGCCTGACGCTGTGGGGAATGGACATCCTGCTTACACCATTGTGCGATCGCATCAGATAGCGCTTCTATTTTATCCGGTAAAGGTTTAATTAACTCCGCCAACTCCGCTAAATCTTGAGCCGAAAAAAGCGAACGGCGATGATTTAAAACTTCAATAAACGCCGCCACATTATCTTCAGAAAATGACTGGGTTGCTAGTTGAACAACATTCAAAGGTAAATCTAATCCTTCCGCAATCATCTCCACACTTGCACCCAACTGCATCATCCGATGAATAGCCTCTAACTTGGCTTTGAGTTTGCCTCGTTGTTCACCTTCTACTAACCCTTCTTGTTTCCCTTCTATTAACCCTTCTTGTTTGGCTTCCTGATAAACTTTAGTGTTTCTGAGGTCACTTAATCCTAACATGGCTTGTATCTCCTCTCGGCTTTTTTGCGGTAACTTGTAAACGATGATGGTTTCTATTAAATCAATCAGGTTCCGTTTAGTCGTCTCATCCGTTATCTGAACTTGGGCTTGTTCAATCAAACGCCTTGCCTTTTCTGGGGCTGCCTGTTCCCGCTCAATCACTAGCTTAACAATATTCACCCCAACAGATACCGATGCTTCATCTCCTAACTCATCCAAGTATATCCGAGTCACTCGGCTGAAGAGTTCCCGAAATTGTAACGGCTGTTCCCTCTCAATCCGGCGACTGGGATAAATCACCACCACCTGCCACGGATAAGTCGGTTTATCTTGTCTCAAGTAGAGAAAGAGTTCCGCGAATATCCGATAGTATAAATCCGCGTCGGGTTGAAACTGAACTTCGACGACATAGAAGGGGGTTTCGGCGTTTTCATGGGTAGGAAAAAATACACCATCCAGTCGAAATGCCAGTTGCTTAATTTCACGGGATGTAAATTGATAACTTGCGGCTTGTTCTGGCGCTTGATTAATCAGTTCAAAGAAGATACTGGGAAACTCCTGAAACAAGCTATAAAAAATCGTGTCGGTTTTCACGCGCTCCTGAGACAAATATCACACAGTTGACAAGGGCTACTGTGCCATCCCTGACGGGAAATTTTTCTATGATGACTGTCTTGACAAAATAGATATAATCTGTTTTCAGCCAACCTGATCAGGGCGGGTTTTGTTGAAAGGTTATCGGTGGGTATCGACATTAAATCCCTAAACCCGCCCCTACAATTGACTCGATTAAATCGGGCGCACGTTGACAAAGGGCGCAGGGGGCGTACCCTACGGTTTTTAGGGTGTGGGTTGGGATGGATGGAGTTGTGCGATCGCATCCTTTATCCTGAATTGGGGAGATTCAACTGGCGGTATCTGACGCAGCACGACTAGATAACGAAAACTTTTAACATCGACGTTTCCGTTTTAATATTCTAAAGCCAAGCGGATTTAGGGCTGCCCGAAAACGTCGCGGCTAAATCATGATTTGATCGGGGTTTGAGGATGTAGTATGATGTTATTTAAATCCTGTATTGGGTTTATTTTAGTGCCAATTTTCAGCCGTAAACGCTTCAACGCCTGATAATGCGTTATTTTTTTCGTTTTCGTGTGGGCAACTCTTAAATGCTACAAGCATGTTGCATTACCCAATTGCCTAGACTCGTTTTGCAGCAGATTTGACAAAAAACCCATTTAATGCATTGAATATCTGAACAAAAAAAGACAACAGGTGGAATGGGAATGCAATTATCCACCTGTTAGAAGATGTGCGATCGCATCAAACAGATAAAATGTAATAAGTGGGTCGGTGGAAATATACTCAACACTCCACCAATTCTCTAAGAAGTCTTCAAACCCTTATATAAACAAATGACAAATGACAAATGACCATCTCCAGTTGCCGCCGAAAACAGCATTACTCTTAATCAACCGTAAATCTCGTCAGGGGCAGGAGAATCTAGCCGAAGCCATTCGTCAACTGAAGCAATTGGGTTTTATTGTACTACAAGAATTAACCGAAGATCCACTCAAGCTTCCGGACATAATCCGTCACTATGAAAATCAGGTAGACCTGGTAATCATTGGTGGTGGCGATGGTACACTTAATGCAGCCATAGAGGGATTAGTAGATACTCAGTTACCCTTGGGTATTTTACCCTTGGGAACAGCGAATGATTTGGCGCGGACGTTGAACATTCCCATTGCTTTACCCCAAGCTTGCCAAGTTATTGCTACGGGTCAATATCAGAGAATAGACCTAGGTTTGGTAAATGAGCAATATTTTTTTAATGTGGCTAGTTGTGGGTTAAGTGTGGAAATTACTCAGCGCCTCACCAAAAATGCTAAACGCCGTTGGGGAATTTTGGCGTATATCGCTACAGCATTAAAGGTGATTTGGCAAGCACGACCGTTTCGGGCAGAAATTCGTATCAATGGAGAATCGATTCGGATCAAAACAATCCAAATTGCCATCGGAAATGGGCGACATTATGGTGGGGGAATGACTGTGTTCCATGATGCCACAATTGATGATAAAAAACTAGACTTGTACAGTTTGGAAATGCGTCATTGGTGGCATATTTTATTGATACTTCCTGCATTATGGAAGGGACGTCACACGGATTTACCGGGAGTCCGGACTCTCCACGGTACGGAATTTGAAATCTCTACTCGCAAACCTTGTTCTATTAATACGGATGGAGAAATTACAACCTCTACACCAGCAACCTTTCGAGTGATTCCGCAAGTTATATCTGTTTTGGTTCCCAGATAGGGATGGGTGATTGAAAAATTTAGAGACGTAGTGTCGTGGCACACCTAAAATGGTAGATTAGAATTGTAGGGGCGCAAGGCTTGCGCCCAGTTTAAACGTCAAATCTATTCCACAATTTTAGCTGTGTCAGTCCAGTAGTAGGGTACATCTCTAAGTAGGGGCTGCTGAATAAGTCTTGTGGTGAGGGGGAGCGGGGGAAGCGGGGGAAGCTGGGGAAGCTGAGGGAGCAAGGTGATGCAATGAAACCCTTACAAAGGACAAATGACAAATGACAAATGACAAATGACAAATGACAAATGACAAATGACAAATGACAAATGACAAATGACAAATGACAAATGACAAATGACAAATGACAAATGACAAATGACAAATGACAAATGACAAATGAC